>NZ_JBADWU010000121.1:0-15554 GCF_056203535.1 Candidatus Limimorpha sp.
ATCAGTAGCTATGGAAAACATAGGAAATTTTCTTCAAAGTTACTGATTTCCAAGATATTATGCAAGTGTTTTAACTAAAAAAAACACCGGATTTTTCCGTTTTTTTGCTCTTCTTGAAATTTTTGTCATGTACTAAGGGAAAAAACATCAAAAAAGCCGCAACCCGAAGGCTGCGGCTCATTTGCTTCAATCACCAAGTGATTATTTGTTGAACAAGTCCTTGATTCCGCCAAGCGAACCCAACACGTTGGACGCCTCGTATGGCAGATAGACCGTCTTATTATTCTGACCGCCAGCAACATCCTTCAAGGTTTCGATGTACTTCACGGCAAGCAGATAGTTGACAGGATCAGAGCCTTTGTCAGCAACAGCTTCACTAATGTTGCGGATGGCTGTAGCTTCAGCTTCGGCTTGCAGAATCTTTGCGCGGGCTTCACCTTCAGCCTTTAGGATGTTGGCCTGCTTTTCAGCTTCAGCCGCATTGATTTGAGCCTGCTTTTCACCTTCGGAATTCAGGATTTGCGACTGCTTTTCACCTTCTGCCTTCAGGATTTCGGCACGGCGGTTACGTTCAGCCTGCATCTGAAGTTCCATGGTGCGGCGGATGCTTTCAGGAGGTGTAATATCCTGCAATTCAACACGATTCACCTTAACACCCCATTTGTTGGTGGCATCGTCAAGAACATTACGGAGTTTTGAGTTGATGGTGTCGCGCGAAGTCAGGGTTTCATCAAGTTCCATTTCACCGACCACGTTACGCAAAGTGGTTTGGGTCAGTTTTTCGATGGCCACAGGAAGGTTCTGGATTTCGTAGACAGCCTTCATCGGGTCGACAATCTGGAAATACAGCAAGGCATTGATTTCAGTCATAACGTTATCCTTTGTGATAACGCTCTGCTTATCAAAATCATAGACCTGCTCACGCATATCAATGCGAGTGGTTCTGGCGATGGATCCGCTTTGACGGCGAATGATGGTGTCCTTTGCCCTTTCAATGACAGGGAAAATGACATTGATGCCGGCAGTCAAGGTACGGTTGTACTTGCCAAGGCGTTCGACAATCATGGTTTCCGACTGGGAAACAATCTTAATTCCGCTGAGTACGTATAACACAACGAGAATGATTAATACGAGAACAACTGGATTCATAGTGTTTAATGTTTAATTGTTTGTTGTTGAATTGTTTAACTTTTGGTTTGTTTATTGAATCAGATAGATTTTACGGTGACGATGATGCTATCACGGCTGATGATTTCGACTTCCTTGCCTTTTTCGATGCCGGAACCATCTTCTGAGACGGCTTTCCATTCATCGCCATCGACTTTCACGCGGCCTGTATGGGCAACGGAATCAATATCTTCCGAAACCAGTGCCTTTTTGCCGATCAAGGCATCCGCATTGGTTTTCACATCTTTTGAATTTCTGTCGAGGAATTTTATCACGACGGGACGAAGGAAAATGAAAGTCAGCAACGAGACGATGGCAAAGACGAGAATCTGCCAAGTGTAACCAGCACCAAGACCTGCCGCAAGGGCGGCAAAGCCTGCGCCAATGGCGAAACAGATTGAGCCGAAGCCTGCGGTGCAGATTTCGACAATCACCAATACGATTGCGGCGATGAGCCAAATTTGATATGTTTCCATAATTTTATGAATTTTGATGTTGCAAATTTAGGTAAATATTTCTCACAAAAAAAAGGTTGCAACGTTGCAACCTTTTTTGAAAAAATCATATCCATTTCACCAACGGCAAGTCCTGACGATGCGGCAGCATAGGACTCGTCGGATAGACGCGGAATGTGTAGTTATAGACACCTGCGCGGCTGATTGGCACCTTAATATAATACTTGGCCCAGCCATCGCCCGAATCGACGAGTTTCATGCTTTCGACCGAAGTGATTTCGTTGACCACGTCATTATCCTTATTGCCGAAAAGCAATTCTATTGCCAAATCGCCAGCCTTAATGCCAGGTGTTCCGAGCGTGATTTCAGCAATGAACGACTCGCCGAAAGTCAGCGGACGAACATTGGTATCAGGCAAAATCAAGGATTTCACTTCGATTTTGTCCCAATTTGCACGAATCGTATTCTTCCACGCATTGATTTCAAAAGCTTTCTGATAACGGTTGGCACGCATCCAATTGGTACGTTCGATGAGTTTGTTGTAATACCTGTCGAAATAATCATCCAACATACGTTTCATGGTGTAGTTCGGCGAAATTTCGGCCAGACATTTCTTCATGCTTGTCACCCAACCTGTCGGCACATCTTCTTCATTACGAGTGCAATACAAAGGAACAATTTCACTTTCCAAGGTATTGTAAATTGTCTCGGCATCCAATTCATCCTGATAATGCTGATCCTGATAGGTGCGTTTTTCCTGAATGGCCCAACCTGCATTTTCGCGGTAGCCCTCAGCCCACCAGCCATCAAGGACGGAAAAATTCAGCACACCATTCATCACGGCCTTTTCGCCACTGGTTCCCGATGCCTCGAGCGGACGGGTCGGCGTATTCAACCACACATCGACAGATGAAGTCAGACGGCTGCCTAATTCCATATCGTAATTACTGATAAACAATATTTTGCCGACAAATTCAGGACGGCGCGAGATGTCGACAATCATCTTAATCAAGTCCTGACCAGCCTTGTCATTCGGATGGGCTTTGCCTGCAAACAGGAAAATCACAGGTTTATCAGGATTGTTGACTAGTTGCGACAGACGTTCCAAATTGCCGAAAAGCAGATGAGCGCGTTTGTAGGTTGCAAAACGACGGGCAAAACCGACAATCAAAGCATTCTCATTCAAGCTGTTGACGGTCTGCATAATGAGTTTCGGACTTTCCTGACGCTTACGCATATCCACGCGGATTTTTTCGGCCAGATAAACCATAAACTCATGCTTCAGCTGCTTACGGATATTCCAAATGGTTTCGTCGGCAACACCGTAAATTTTTTCCCAAACCTTTTCATCCGACTGATGGTCAATGTAATCGGCACCAAAGGTCTGCTTATAAAGCCGTTGCCACAAACGGTTGCCCCAAGTTGGCAGATGAACGCCATTCGTGACATAGCCGATATGGTTTTCTTCAGCGAAATAGCCTGGCCACAACGACTTAAACATATCGCGCGACACACGGCCATGAATGCGGCTCACACCATTCACTTCCTGACTCATATTTGTAGCCAAAACGCTCATCGAGAATTTTTCGTCCGTATTGTTCGGATTGAAACGACCCAATCCCATGAAACGCTCCCAGCTGATATTCATACGATGCGCATAATGAGGCATGTAAGTCCTCAGCAAATGCTCTTCAAAAGCATCATGGCCAGCAGGGACCGGTGTGTGCGTCGTGAACAAAGTTGAAGTACGGACCAATTCAAGAGCGACATCAAAATCAAGGTTATGCTTATTAATATAGGTGCGCAAACGTTCCAGACCGCAAAATGCAGCGTGGCCTTCATTGCAATGATAAATCGTTGGTTTCAAGCCAATTGCTTCAAGGACACGGATACCGCCAACGCCCAAAAACATTTCCTGTTTCAAACGCATTTCATTGTCACCGCCATACAGACGGCTTGTAATGCCACGGTCTTCCTGCGAGTTTTCTTCTATGTCAGTATCAAGCAGATAGAGGCCTACCCTACCCACATTGACGCGCCAAACCTTAGCATAAACCGAACGGCCAGGGAAAGCAATGCTGATTTTCACCCATTCGCCGTTTTCATCACGCACAGGGTCAAGCGGAAGCTGCGAGAATTTCTGCGGCACATAATCGGCACGCTGCTCGCCCGAAACAGCAATTTCCTGAGCAAAATAGCCATAACGATACAACAAACCGATGCCAACCATGTTGACATTCGAATCGGAAGCCTGTTTCAGATAATCGCCAGCCAAAATACCCAAACCGCCGGAATAAATCTTCAGGCTCTTCATCAAGCCATATTCCATGCTGAAATAGGCAATCAGGTCTTTTTGAGCCGTTTTTTGCGACATATAATGTTGGAAATCAGCATAAACCACATTCAAACGAGAAATGAAATCCACATCGTTTTCCAACTTTTCAATCTGCTCCAAAGACAGACCTTCCATCATGGCAATCGGATTTTGTTCCGTTGCCACCCAAGCCTCAGGGTCGATGGATTCGAAAAGTTCGATGGCATCGACATTCCAGCACCACCAGATATTGCGCGACAATTCCTGTAATTTTCTCATTTCCTGAGAATAAACAGGTTGAATCAAGACTTTCTTCCAATTCGGTTCATCAGTTTTCTCGTAAGTGACTTCATGAAGCATATCGGCGTAAGGCACCGATTCCAACATGTAATGACGGCTGCCAGACTTGTCCAAAGCTATGTTCCAAGCCTTTTGATAATTGGAAATCAGTTCTTTCCAGCAAAGTTTACCAGCCAAATTCAACGCATCGGCAGCAATCTTCGCCATATCTTCCTTCGATTTGCCGATAAAATCACGCATCTTGTTGACAATTGCATCAACCACTTGATTTCCAAAACCTTCCTTGCGTTCAACTACGGTAACGGCTTCACCGACACCACCTTCATTCTGAACGAACTTTCCAAAGCCTGTCAAATCGGTGGTCAAGGTTGGAATGCCGACCGAAACGCTTTCAAGAGGCGTGTAACCCCATGGTTCATAATAAGATGGAAACACCGAGAAATCGAATGCTGAAAGGAATTCCGTATAGGTCAAATTGAAAATGCCATCGCTTCCGTTCAGATAGGCAGGCACAAACATCACCTTCACCTTATCGTTGGCATCGTTTTGCAAGCCAGAATTACGCAAAGTGTTCAGAATGGCATCATTTTCATAGTTGAAAATATGGTGCGTAGCTGGAAATGCGGTATGGCCTTCAATGGCAGCCTGACCTTCCAAGCGATATTGCAAATCTTTCGAAGGACCAGCCAAATTTGCAGGAACCGCAATCACACCGAGAACGGTTTTTGCAAGATTCTTGTCCTCATTCAAACGGCGCAACGATTCAATGAACAAATCAATTCCCTTGTTCTTGAACTCATAACGTCCGCTATTGATTACCATCAGGCAGTCATCGCCAAGTTGTTCGCCGCAAAGTGTGCTTGCTATCTTCAGAATCTGCTTACGGGCAGCATTCCGTTTGGTCAAAAATTCAGCATCATTCTGACGCAAAGGCTTATTTATACCGTTAATTGTCAACACATCAGGTTTACGTTCAAGGAACTGTTCACACTCCTGAGCCGTAATGTCGCTGACGGTCGTGAAAGCGTCGGCATTTTTGGCTGCCTTCTGCTCCATCGACTGTTGCGAAACGATGTTGAAACGCATGGCCATTGCCGATGGCTGATAAGACTTCAAATCGTCATAAAGCGGCAAGCCGTTGCCCGAAATGGCGCGGCCCAAGTAGGTGGCATGAGTTGTGAAAACCGTTGCAATCTGCGGGCAATGCTCTTTCAGATAAAGGACGCCAGAGCCCGACATCCATTCATGGAATTGCGCCACAATATTGTTGGTGCGATGCAGATGGAATTTGGCAAAACTTTCAATCACTTGACCAGCGGCATAGCCGAACAAAACCGGTTCGATATAATCCCACTGACCACGGATTGAGTCCAATTGATACTGTTCCCACAAATGAGTAAGAATCTCATTCTTAGATTGATAGAGCGTTGTATAATCAACCAGAATGGCAATCGGACTGCTCTCGATCTTCCAACGGCCTACACGTACTTTCAGACCTTGCTCCAAAGCCTTTTTACGCCATTTCGAGAACAAGGTATTATCCTCGATGAAATACAACGTTTCATGCGATTCCTTCACCACATCAGGACCGATAGTGATATACTTGTCATTCAGTAAATTCTTGATTTCGTTGGATTTAGTAGACAAAACGGTGTAAATTCCGCCTACCATGTTACATACTTCCCAACTGGTTTCAAACAAAAATTCAGGTGCTTTCATTGAATAATTCTATAAAAAATGGGTGCAAAAATAAGAAAAAACCTTATACCTTTTTCTTCGACAACTTTTCTACCCTATCCGCAAAATCAGTCAGGACATTCATATAGTTGACGTAAGCATCGTAAGGCGAAGGATAATGGTTGAAATACTTGTGGACGACGCCATCCGACAGCCATTTCGTACACATATAATAGAAATTGTCGGAGGTCTGCAAGTAGTTCCAATCCTGGTGAAGTTCCTCATCCTTAATACGTTTCACTTTGTTCGACAAGTCATAAAGCGACTTGAAGGCATCGTCCTGCAATGGATTGCCCAACCAAGCGGTGAGGTCGCGTTCCTCATCACTCCATGAAAGCGGACTCGGTGCATTCACGGCACAGACCGGCTGCAAAGTCTTTTCCAATTCGAGAGGCGTAGCAAAACTGAAGCCGCTGTTGCTGAGAATGGCTTCTGGCAGACGTTCCATGAAATCGAAAATGCCCGTTGTTGCCGACTGATGTTCGCCAAAAGTCTCATAATCCATGAAGACATTGACAACTTCCTCATCATCAGGGATTTCGTTCAACCAATTCACGAAATCATCAGCAGTAAAGGAATCCTGCACGAAACGGAAAGCAATCTCATCGCTGAACTTAAAGTTACGCAGCAAGACTTTCAGTTTTGGATTTATCGCATTGGCATACATATAGTTAGGACTCTTCCAACCCAACAGATGCTTAGCACCTTCGGTAAGCATCAGGCTGTAACCCATATCGGCCACTGCCGCACCGATTTCATCGCTATAAATGAGTTCGGTGTTGCGGAAAGTCTTCGGCGTGATGCCAAAAACCTCCTTCATTTTGCGCTTGTGCGCCAACACCTGACGCTTGAATTCATCAGGATTAGTAAGCGATGCCAGCGAATGTGCGTAGGTTTCCGACAAGACCTCGACATTGCCCGTGGCAACCAGCTTCTGGAAACTTTCCAGCACATCGGGCGCATACTGCTCCATCTGCTCGATGGCGATGCCCGAAAACGAGAATGCCACTTTCACCTTATCGCCGAATTTCTCAAACTGGTGCATAAGCAGTTCATTCATGGGCAAATAGCACTTTTCGGCCACACGCCTCATGTACATACGGTTGTTGTAATCATCGTAATAGTAATGTTTCTTCCCAATCTCGAAGAAACGATAAGTGCGAAGCCTATACGGCTGATGCACTTGGAAATAGAAACAAATTGATTTTGACATGATATTGTATTTTGTATATTTTTCTATATTATTTTAATTCTTTTCCATTATAAAACTGGCTTTCGCGAAGGAAGTTGTCGAAATCAGAGAGGAATTCGCGGTCTTGAATGAGGCGGTATTTGCCGTACTCTTCCAAAGCCTTGACTTCGGCTTCTTCATGCGTCACCTTTCCGCCATCTTCAAGCACTTCATATTCGTTGCCTTGCAGAAACTTCTTCAAATAATCGCTCCAATCTTTCATCGTCATCAGGATGTGGCGCTGCGCACGCAATTCAGCCATATCTAAAAACGAGGTAGAAAGCAAATTCAAATCATTGATTTCGTGTTCGGTAAGATAATTCTTTGCCACTGTGACATCCGAACGCACAATGCGGCCATCGGGGGCGTTTTTCCAGCTTGTCAAACCCATGTTCGGTTTGCCGGCATCGGCACGGTCGAAAATGATTTCCGCAGCCGTCTGGTGCGTAACAGCCCAATGCATCATGTTCTGAACCGTCTTATAGAAATGGCGCGTAGTGTCGGCTTTCGGATCATAATCAGAACTACATTCCGCATAAATATCCGTGATTTTCTGATAATAGCGACGCTCCGAAGTACGAATTTCGCGAATACGTTCAAGGAGTTCCTCAAAATAATCGGCCCCAAAGGCTTGTCCGTGCTTCATCCTTTCGTCGTCAATAACGAAACCTTTCACCATGAATTCCTTCAAGACATTGGTCGCCCAAATCCTGAATTGGGTGGCTTCATAGCTGTTCACACGATAGCCAACGGCAATCACGGCATCCAGATTATACATCTGCACCGGACGCGAAACATCACGCCCACCCTCAGTTTGAACTATTGGAATTTTTCTAATAGTTGCCCTCGGAGACAATTCATTTGAATCGTAAATATGCTGCAAATGATAGTTCACCGTGGTCACATCAACCCCAAACAAATCCGACATTCTTTTCTGCGAAAGCCAAAAAGTTTCATCATTGAAAACTACAGCAACATTTATATTACCGCGCTCGGAACGATACAGCAAAACATTGGATTCCAATATATTAAGAATTAAATCAATAGATTTAGAACCGCCAAAATACTGTCGCGCCGACCTCACCATAGGCTTTTTTTCATCCGCATTCATCGCGATGGCAAGGCAAAAAGTTTCCGAAAAAAGATACGATTTCACCTTGCGGAAAGTGCCCCCACCAAGCCGAACCATTTCCTCAACCTCGGACAAATGGTCGGACAAATGGTCGGACAAATGGAGTCCCGAACCATGCCCGAAAGAGACCGAAACCTTCTCAATCAGACGCTCGAAATTCCAATATTTGGCATAGCCCAAAGCCTTGGCCAGCTTGCGCGAATTCCACCAAGCCTTTCCCGAAGCATCGACCTGCTTTATCGCATCAAACGGCGACGGCATTTCTTCCGCCTCAAACAATGTCAAATCGTTATTGTCATCCATACACCTTATTATATTATAGCACGCTCTCGTAAACCGCCTTGATTTTCTTGGCTGCCAATTCCCATTTCAGGCTGTCCACTTCGTCCTTGCCCTCATCCTTGAAGCAATCGGCCAAAGCCTTGTAGCGGCACAAACCGTAAATGGCATCCGCCATGCCGTTAATGTCCCAGAAATCAACCTTCATGGCATGTTTAACCACCTCGGAAACTCCCGATTGCTTTGAGATGACAACAGGCACATTCAAGCGCATAGCTTCAAGCGGAACAATGCCAAAAGGTTCTGAAATTGAAGGCATTACAAACACATCGGTCATGGCAAACATCTGGTCGACGGCCTCGCCTTTCAGGAAACCCGTAAAATGGAAATGGCTTCCCATTTTCAGTTCAGCCACGCGGCGAATCACTTTTTCAAGCATGTCGCCCGTTCCCGCCATCACGAAATGGATGTTCGGGGCGACTTGCAAAATCTTATAAGCCGCTTCAACGAAATATTCAGGCCCTTTCTGATAAGTAATTCTGCCTAAGAAAGTTACGACCTTTGTATCCAAGCCACTGCGCTCATATTCCGACTTCGGCTTGTCGTTTGGTTCGACTGCATTATGCACCGTCACAACCTTTTTCGGGTCAATGCCGTATTTTTCAATGACAATGTTTCGCGTCAAGTTACTCACCGTAATGACACGGTCGGCAGCTTCCATGCCTCGCTTTTCAATGGCAAAGACCTCGGTATTGATATGTTCGCCAGAACGGTCAAATTCGGTGGCGTGCATGTGAACCACAAGCGGTTTGCCCGTCGTTTCCTTGGCGGCAATGCCAGCCGAATAAGTCAGCCAGTCGTGCGCATGAATCACATCAAAGTCCTGCTTCGTTGCCATCGAGGAGCCAATCAAGGCATAACGCGCCACTTCTTCCATCAGATTCATGCCATATTTGCCCGAAAACTGATAGTTACGCGCAAAGACCGAACTGCCGTGATTGAAATGCTCAACCACATGACGCTCGCCATTGATGACATTTTCGAACTGTTCGGGACCGACGTAAGGAATGATATTGGAACCGATTTCCATGTATTGCACACGTTCCCAATAACTTCTCTCGGTTTCATGGTCAATGTCAATCGTGACATCACTGGCATTCAGCAGACGGATATTGGTCTGGTCTTCATCACCATAGGCACGCGGCACCACAAAAAGTACTTCAACACCATTCTTTGCCAAACCCTTCGTCATGCCGAAGCAAGCCGTTCCGAGACCTCCCGTAATATGAGGCGGAAACTCCCAACCAAACATCAAGACTCTCATTTTTTGCCTCCTTTCTGATTTAACACCTTTATTATATATTGCAGATAGAGCAAAGCGCCCACGCTTGTCGACTGCGAAATGCAGCCCCTGCCCTCGTGCGGCGGATTGCCATCGTAAATTTCCGAAATGCTCCCGATGCCGTTTTCCTGAATAGCTATTTCAAAACCATTGTAAATGTCTTCCAAATATGGCAATGCCGACTTGCCAAACAGTTTCACTGACAAATCAGCGAAGAACGAAATCAGCCAAGGAAATGCCGTGCCCTGATGATAAGCCCTTTCGCGCTGGCTGTGATTGCCAATCGTAATGCCTTGATAATGTTCGGAATTCGGCGACAGCGAGCGCAAGCCTCTTGGTGTCAGCAATTCAGAATAAGCAATATCAAAAGCACGTTTCTGCATTTCTTCAGACATTGGCGTGAACGGCAAAGAAGCGGCAATCATCATGTTCGGACGCACCAAAGCATTGCGTTCATTTCCGTTTACATAATCATAAAAAGCGCAGTTTTCGGTATCATAAAACGTTTCAGCAAACGAAGTTTCAATCTTATCAGCGACAGATTGCCATTTTTCGATGAGAGGATTCTTTGCATCAGCGACTTTCAGCAACTCGACAGCATAGCGCAAAGCATTATACCACAACGCATTGACTTCGATAGCCAATCCCGTTCTCGGTGTCCAGGGATGACCATCGGCAAAGACATTCATCCAAGTCAAAGCCAATTCGCTGTTGCCAGCATAAAGCAGACCGTTGTCCTGCATTTTCACATTGAAATCGGTGCCTGCAATGAAACTTTCCAAAATGGTTATCATCGGTTCCTTGTACTTTCTCCAAATGGATTTCTTGTCCTTGTCCAACATCTTTTCATAAAGTTGCAGCACCCAGAAGAACCACAAAGGCGAATCTACTGCGGTGAAATACAGACTTTTCTGATAATAACGATGCGGGAAGAATGGTCCTTTCATCCGTTCAATCAGATAATCGAGCGACTCCTTGAATGTGCGTTCATTGCCCAAAGCCAAGGCAATTCCCGGCAAGGAAAGGAACATATCGCGGCTGCAACTGCCAAACCATGGGAAACCCGCCCAAAGGCGCGTTCCCTGGTCGTTACGGATAATGAACTGCTGCGAAGCCTTCACTAAACATTCCTCAAAATCGTGCTGCGGCAACAGTTTCTTTTCTTCTGCTTCGCACAAACGCTTAATCGAAGCTGGATTTTTCTCTTCCAAGCCAGCCGTAAGAATCACGGAATCACCTTGTTTCATCGTGATTTCAAAGAAACCCGGCACAAATTGGTCTTCCTGCGCCTCATAGCCACGTTCCTGTTCGCGGATATAGAACACATTGTAATACCAATGCGGAATATGCGTATATTCAACTGATTTCGAGAATTGTACATATAACCTGGAATAATCCTTATACAAAAGCCACGAAGCTCCGTTTTTCACCAGTTCAACCTTACGGCTGGCATCGTGGTTTTCATGCGTGAGCATGTGAACGTTGCGGAAAGCCAAGAACGGCAGCACGCGCAAAGTCACAGGTTCAGGCGTTTCGTTCATGGTATAGCGCACCATGATTCTCGCCTCAGTATTCGAAAAAATCAATTCCTTGGTCAACTTAATGTTACCTATATTATATACCAGTCGCGGCATCGGATCGGCCGTAAACTCAGTGAGATACTTGTGACCGCGCGGTGCAAAAACGCCATCAGGATACATGTGAACGCCCAAATGGAACTCCTCCTTATTATGAATAAGCGTTTCTTCCAGACTCGAAAGCAGCACATGGTTGTTTTTATCCAGCTGAGGCTGAGGCACGACCAGCAGTCCGTGATATTTTCTCGTATTGCAGCCAATCAAAGTTGTGGCCATAAAGGCACCCGCCGAATTGGAACGAAGCACTTCGCGATTCAGCGAAAACTCCAGATTGACCAGTTTATCTTTGTCCAAAGAGATGTAAATCATATAGTTATAGTATTAGTTTTCAAATTATTACAATATAATTCGCCAGTATATTTAAATACTCTTAAATAAGAAAGTACAAAAATAGGAAATGGTACTAAATAATACAATAAAAATCAACAAATTTTGTTTCCCATAAAAAATTAGAATTGCGACTGCTTTTTCATGGAAAAAAGCTAACTTTGCGCACGAATCCAAAAAACGCAACAACAAAAATATATCATATCATGTCAAAAAGACTTTTACATGTGATTACGCTAAGTATCATCACTTTAGCTTCATGCACAAGCAAGCAGGAGCAGCAAATCCAGCAGCCAAATCCCGTCGAAGAGAATCCTTTCCTGACGGAATACACGACTCCTTTCCAAGTGCCACCTTTCGACAAAATCGAAAATTCGCATTATCTGCCCGCTTTCGAAGCCGGCATAGCCCAACAGCAGGCCGAAATCGATTCCATCGTCAACAATCCGGCAACTCCGACCTTTGCAAACACCATTTTGCCTTACGACAAATCGGGCGAAATCCTCAACAGGGTTTCAAGCATTTTCTTCAACATGATTGAATGCAACTCCGACGACGAATTGCAAGAACTTGCCAATCAGATTCTTCCGATGATGTCGAAACACAGCGACAGCATCGCCATGAACCCGAAACTTTTCGAGCGTATCGATTACGTCTTCCAGCATCGCAACGAAATGAATCTCAACGACCAGCAGATTCGCGTAGTTGAAAAATACCACAACGACTTCATCCGCAGCGGTGCAGGCCTCGATGATGAACAAAAAGCCGAACTGAGCAAAATCAACGAACAGCTTTCGACATTAAGCCTGCAATTTGGCAACAATCTGTTGAAGGAAAACGACAATTTCAAACTCATCATCGAAGACACGACCGACCTTGCCGGACTTCCACAATCGAGCATCGATGCCGCCGCCGAGCAAGCCAAAGCCGACAGTCTGGAAGGCAAATGGGTGTTCACGCTTTCAAAGCCGAGCCTGATTCCTTTCCTGCAATATGCCGACAACCGCGCACTCCGCGAAAAGATTTACCGTGGCTATTTCATGCGCGGCGACAACAACAACGAATACGACAACAAGGCCTTGGCCAACGAAATGACCAAACTGCGCGTCCGCAAAGCCCATCTGCTTGGCTTCGACAACTACGCAAATTATGTCCTTGCCGAAAACATGGCAAAAGACGCTCCGACCGTCGACACCTTCCTTATCAACATTTTCAATCCGGCTCAGGAATTGGCAAAGAAGGAACTTGCCGAAATGCAAGCCATCGCCGATGCCGAAGGTGCCGATTTCAAACTTGAATCATGGGACTGGTGGTATTATGCCGAAAAACTCCGCAAGGCGAAATACGATTTCGACGAAAACCAAATCAAGCCTTACCTCACTTTGGAAAATGTCCGCAACGGAATGTTTAATGCCGCAGGCAAACTTTACGGCATCACCTTTAAGCAAAACAAAAACCTTCCGGTCTATTATCCTGATGTTGAGACCTACGAAGTCTACGAACCTAACGGCAATTTCCTTGGCATTCTTTACATGGATTATTACCCACGCGCTTCAAAAAGCGGCGGCGCATGGTGTACGAGTTTCCGCGACAGCGGCCACGACATCAACGGCAAGAAGATCTTCCCCGTCATTTCTCTCGTAATGAACTTCACTCCAGCCCAAGGCGACACTCCGGCACTCCTCAACTGGGACGAAACCGAAACCATGTGGCACGAATTCGGACACAGCCTCCACGCCTTTTTCTCCGACGGCCTTTACACCCGCACCTGCGGCAATGTGCCTCGGGATTTTGTCGAGCTGCCTTCGCAAATCATGGAGAACTGGGTCGCCGAACCCGAAGTCATTCGCATGTATGCCAAACATTATCAGACCGGCGAAATCATGCCTGACAGCCTTATCGAAAAGATTGAGAACAGCGCCTTGTTCAACCAAGGCTTCAACACAACCGAACTGATTGCAGCCTCAATCCTCGACATGAAACTGCACGAAATCACCACCGACGAAGACATCGACATCGATGCTTTCGAAAAACAAGCCATGGACGAAATCGGCCTGATGCCGGAAATTCTTCCACGCTATCGCGCTACTTATTTCTCACACATTTTCAATGGCGGCTATTGTGCCGGCTATTACGCCTACACATGGGCCGAAGTCCTCGACAAGGATGCCTTCAACTACTTCAAGTCATCTGGCAATCTTTTCAATTACAAACTGGCAGCATCATTCCGCTTAAACTGCCTGCAAGAATGCGGCAACGACGAAGGAATGGTCCAGTACCGCAAATTCCGTGGCCAAGACCCCGAATATGAGCCATACTTAAAAGCAAGAGGGTTAGAATAATCATTACAAATTTCATCTATTCAAAGGCTTTGGTATTTCCAAAGCCTTTTTTTTTTATTTTTGCACCGTAATATAATTTAAAGATGAAACGGATATTATTTATATGCTTAATTATTATATTTTGCCATTCCATTTCTTACGCTCAAGACGGTCTCGTAAAAAGACTTATTGATCGATTTGTCATCCAAAAAGACGAAATCAGAATGACTGATTGCGACAGCTCCTATGTCGGTCTTCCTGAATACAATTGGTCGTTCAAAATCAACGGCATTTCTTCGTTTTCCAATTTCACGATACGGTTTAACGGCACACCTGACTGTGATTATGCAAACATAAAAATCGGTTCGGGATTCAGCTTCAAGTCATCATTCTCCCTGGCATATAAAAGTTTGGAAGCCGGCTACACTTTCGACCAAACCAACCGATACAACCGCGATTTCAAGTTTTCATCCTACGGCAAACGATTTGGCGGCGAATTACAATATCAATCCTACAAAGATGCCGAGGCGACAATCGAGACTCACAATCCCGACAACCGTCTTTCCTATCCAAACGAATACTTCAACCGTCTGACCGTAAACGGATATTATGTCTTTAATTATAAAAAATTCTCCTATCCGGCCGCCCTTACCCAGACTTACAAGCAACTAAAGAATGCAGGAAGCATATTGTTAGGAGCCTCCGTTTTCTACGACAAGATCAAATTATTCACTGACGAGAGCGAATTGGCACAAACATGCAACCCGACCATTTCGTTATGGCAAGCATCCATAGGCGGAGGCTATGGCTATAATTTCCTTTTTTTCAAGTCTCGTCTTTTAGTCCATATTTCCGCTATGCCAATGGTTTTGTTCACTTTAAGTGAAAAAATAACCGGAGAATTGCCCAGCAACTACGTTAAAGGTGATTACAAGTTCTCCATATCGCCCACCATTGTCACGCGAGGTTCGATATGTTACACCATCGAGGAGAGACTCTCCTTAAACCTTAACGTCGTATACAACCGCACCAGTTCAAATGCAAACTCAAACATCAACCTCTATTCCAACGGATGGATTCTGAATTCCAGCATTGGATGGAGATTCTTCTAATTAAGTGAAAAGTGAATAAGGATTGAACTTTTTTGAATAATCTGCCAACAGAAAAAACTGACAACTGATAACTGACAACTGATAACTGACAACTGATAACTGACAACTGATAACTGACAACTGATAACTGACAACTGATAACTGACAACTGATAACTGACAACTGATAACTGACAACTGATAACTGACAACTGATAACTG
>NZ_JBADWU010000122.1:0-102165 GCF_056203535.1 Candidatus Limimorpha sp.
ATTTCAGCAAAATTTCGTACTTTTGACATCGCAAGCTTTTTTGCGATTCCCCCAATTTTCACTTTTTCGCGGTGGTTGGGGGAATTCTGTTTCCCAATATCAAAGATACAAAATTCTAATGAATTATTAATCAATTTGTTAGAAAAGTTTTCAACATTTCCCGACTGCCCCTAATATAATCCTGCCGCAAACGCCACAAACGGCGGGTTAGGGTAATCCTCTTTGCTGTAGGCCAAAGGCTGTCCATCGCTGATGCGCATCACCTTGCCGCCTGAGGCACTGAGAATGGCATCGGCGGCGGCGGTGTCCCATTCCTTGGTCTTGCTGTAGCATACATACACGTCGGCACTGCTTTCGGCGAGGCGGGCAAATTTCAGGCTGCTGCCGCATGAATCGATGAGCAAATCGGAATGTTCGGGGCGAAGATGCTTGTCGATGTAATCGTCTACTTCCTGAGTGCGGTGCGAGCGGCTGACCAAAACCGTGAAAGGCCTTTCTGCATTCGGTTTGTGTGCTTTTTTCCAAATTTCACAATCCATAAGTCCATAAGTCAAATAGTCTAATTGTCTAAAAGCCCTATTGTCATGAACCATCGCAACTTTTCTTACACCTTTATTATTAATGGCATACCACAGCGTATCGGAAACAGGCGCATAAATCACGCCCAAAACGGGTCTTGCATTATCAATAAGCGCAATGTTCACGGTAAATTCTCCGTTTCGGTTGACAAATTCCTGAGTACCGTCCAAAGGATCGACGAGCCAATATTTAGAGAATTGCGAACGGTCGTCGGGCATATCCTCTTCGCTGACAAATGGCAAATTGCTAGTTTTCAGCATTTCCTTAATGAGATTACTGGCGTGCAAATCGGCTTGCGTGACGGGCGAATCATCGCTTTTCACATACACATCGAAAGGCGTGGCATACACCTCCATGATGATTTTTCCAGCTTCGAGGGCGGCATTGATGGCCAATGATAACAAAGTTTCCATGAGGGCAAAGGTAGGAATTTTTTTGTTTCTGGCTTTTGGTTGTTACTATTAGCTTTTAACCATTAGACATTGTCTTGCCAATAGCCAAAAGTAAAAATTATCTATCTGATTTTCAATAAAGTAAAAAAATAATTACAAAAAAGTTTCTTTTGTGCGCTTTTATTCTACTAATTTTGCGCCCACAAAACCCACACAAATGGCAAAGAATTTAGTAATCGTCGAGTCACCAGCCAAGGCTAAAACCATCGAAGGTTTCCTTGGAAAAGAATATACGGTGAAGTCAAGCTACGGACATGTCCGTGATTTAAACAAGAACACGCTTAGTGTCAATATAGAAAAGGATTTTGAACCTGAATACGAAATCAGCGACGACAAGAAGGCCTTGGTCGCCGAACTGAAGAAGTTAGCCAAGAGCGCCGAAACGGTGTGGCTCGCATCCGATGAGGACCGTGAGGGAGAATCCATTTCATGGCATCTTTATGAGACCCTTGGTTTGAAAGGCAAGAATACGAAACGTATTGTCTTCCACGAAATTACAAAGACTGCCATTCTGAACGCTATCGAAAATCCACGTACCATTGATATGGATTTGGTGGCTGCTCAGCAGGCTCGCCGCGTGCTCGACCGCCTTGTCGGTTACGAATTGTCGCCATTGTTGTGGAAAAAGGTTAAGCCGTCGTTGTCGGCTGGTCGCGTGCAGTCGGTGGCCGTGCGCCTCATCGTTGAACGCGAAGAGGAAATCAAGAATTTCGTGCAGACCAGCGCCTACCGCGTCACCGCACAATTCATGTTCAAGAAAGACGGGCTGGATTACAATATCGCAGCCGAACTTCCAACCCGTTTCGATACTGAAGCCGAAGCCCGCAAGTTCGTGGAATCGTGCGTCAAGGCTTCCTATCAGGTCGACAACATCGAAAAGAAGCCCGCTTCGAGATATCCGGCACCGCCTTTCACCACTTCAACCCTGCAACAGGAAGCCGCCAGAAAACTCGGTTTTTCGGTTGCCAACACCATGCGCATTGCCCAGCAGCTCTACGAATCAGGTAAAATCACTTATATGCGTACCGACTCCGTGAACCTTTCGAACCTTGCCCTCGGCATGGCCAAAAAGGAAATCGCTGCCAATTACGGTGAAGAATATGTGAAGACCCGTCAATATCAGACCAAGACCAAAGGTGCCCAGGAAGCGCACGAAGCTATCCGCCCGACTTATCTGGACCAGCACACCATTAAAGGCACTGCCGATGAACGTCGTCTGTACGAACTGATTTGGAAACGTACCATCGCTTCGCAAATGGCTGATGCACAGTTGGAAAGAACCAATGTAAACATCGCCGTTTCAAGTTCCGACAAACAGTTTGTCGCCACAGGTGAAGTCATTCTGTTCGAAGGTTTTCTGAAAGTCTACATGGAAAGTTTCGATGACGACCGCAACGAAGACAGCGCTGCCATTTTGCCACCAATCGAAATCGGCATGCCTCTCGACCTCGACAAGATGGAGGCCCAGCAACGCTACACACGCCATCCGTTGCGCTACACCGAAGCCAGTCTGGTCAAGAAAATGGAAGACCTCGGCATTGGCCGTCCTTCAACCTACGCGCCGACCATTTCCACCATTCAGAAACGTGAATACGTGGCCAAAGGCGATGTGAAGGGCGAAATGCAATCCTATAAAATTATCACGCTGAAAAACGACAAGGTCAGCGAGAAGACTGGAAAAGAGACTTACGGCACCGAAAAGGGTCGTCTGTTGCCTACCGACATCGGCGTTTTGGTCAACAAGTTCCTGTTGCAATATTTTGAAAGCATCATCGACTATAATTTCACTGCCAACGTGGAAAAGGAATTCGATAAAATCGAAGAAGGTCAGCGCGAATGGAATGCCATGATTAAGGAATTCTATCAAGGTTTCCATACGCAAATCGTCTCCACGACCGAAAATTCGGGCAAGTTCAGCGGCGAAAAACTCCTTGGCCTCGATCCTGCTTCTGGAAAGAAAGTATATGTGAAAGTTGGTCGTTTTGGTCCAGTAGCTCAAATCGGCGATACCGATGCTGACGAAAAACCGCGTTTTGCCGGTTTAAAGAAGGATATGAGCATCGAAAGCGTGACTTTGGAAGAAGTGCTCAAGCTGTTTGAGTTCCCACGCACATTGGGCGAATTTGAAGGCAAGGAAGTCAGCGTGTCCATTGGCCGTTTCGGTCCTTACATCAAGCACAACAGCGCATTTTTCAGTCTCGCCAAGACCGACGACCCGAACATGGTTGATTTGGAACGCGCCATCGAAATCATCAATGAAAAACGCCAGAAAGACCTGCAAAGTATCATCCGCACCTTCGACAACGATCCTGACATGCGCGTGCTGAATGGCCGTTTCGGTCCTTATATCTCTTACAAGAAGAGCAATTATAAGATTCCGAAGACCACCGACCCGGCAACTCTTACCTACGAAGACTGCCTGAAGATTGTGGAAGACCCTGCCAACGCACCGAAAAAGAAGGTGGCGAAGAAGAAATAAAGACGAGTTTTTTGGTATGAATTTTGAATTATCCTATCTTTGCAAATCAAATAATCACATAAAACACCTCAATCAATGGAGAAAAAAGAATTACTGAAAGAAGTTGTCGAACACATCGACATTAAGAGCTACGACTCAACCGAACTGATTAACGCCATGCGCAAGATGTCGTTCACTTCACGCGACACCGCCCGCGCTGCCGATATCCTGATGATGATGTGCCAGGAAAAGACCTGCACCAACATCCTCACCATCGCCGGTTCAACCTCAGCCGCCGGCTGCATGCAGGTTTACGTCGACATGGTACGCAACAAGATGGTCGACGTCGTCGTTTCGACAGGTGCTTCCATCATCGACATGGATCTGTTCGAAGCTCTTGGCTTCAAGCACTATATCGGCGAAAAGGAAAACGTCATTCCTGACACCACCCTTCGCGAACTTTACATCGACCGCATCTACGACACCTATATCGACGAAGAGCAGCTTCAGGCTTGCGACAACGCCACTTACGAACTGTCGAACATGCTCGAACCACGCCCATATTCATCACGCGAATTCATCTGGAACCTCGGCAAATGGCTTCACGATGGCCGTTACGTGAAGAAAGACAGCCTCATCCAGACTTGCTACGAATGTGGCGTGCCGATTTTCTGCCCTGCTTTCAGCGATTCATCAGCTGGCTTCGGCATCGGCAAACACCAGTGGGAACGCACCCACAAAGGCGAAAAATATGTCAGCATCGACTCAGTCCGCGATTTCATCGAACTGACCGAAATCAAGATGCAGGCTCCTGAAACTGGTTTGTTCATGGTCGGTGGCGGCACTCCTAAGAACTTCGCTCAGGATACCGTCGTTTGCGCCGAAATCCTCGGTTACGATGTTCCAATGCACAAATATGCCATCCAAATCACCGTGGCCGATGTGCGCGATGGCGCTTGTTCATCATCAACGCTGCTCGAAGCTGGTTCATGGGGAAAGGTGAGCGAAAAGCTCCAGCAGATGGTCTATGCCGAAGGCACAACCGTCATCCCGCTGATTGCTTCCTACGTCTACCACAACGGCCCATGGCAGGAAAGAGAGTACAAGAACTGGCAGAAGATTTACCAGAAATAAAAATATCCAAGATGAAATGAAAAAGCGTAGCGGAATCGTTCTGCTGCGCTTTTTTTATCGGTATATAGAATTCGAAACAGGGAAATCTCCTATACGATTTCGATTTTAGTCATACTTCCCACATGCCGACAAACTATCATGATCAGAAATGATTTCTAAAACAAAGAAACAAATGTCTTTGCGTCAGCGTCTTTCATGACCATGATTTTGCTTTCGGGACGAAACTCAAACGGTACATAGCGGAACACTTGCGCAGCCGCAAACTGGTTGTCTTTCGACCGTATGACGCGCATACGCACATTGCCATCGCATTGCGCCTTCATTTGCTTGATGCCGTTCAGATTTTTGTTTTCCAACGACTGTTTCAGACTTGCAAAATCATCGGCACCATAATAATAATCGTGGCAGCATGTGACGGAATTGGTCGGCGTGTAAAACCATTTTTTTGATTGCCAGATGATTTGGAAAGCACCGTAACAAACCAGTACGATGCCGACAAAAATCATAGCGTATGCTAATAATGTGTTTGCACTCATTTTCTGAATGATGAACAAGGCAATGCCCACTACGCAGGCAACGATGCCCAAGGCCAAAGCCGAAACGTTTGTTTTTCTTTCCAGACCTTCGATTTCGTATTTGTTGATGTCCGGGATATTGTTGATTTCAGTTGTCATTTTTATGTGTATTTATTGGTTGATAGTTTGGCTACTGGCTATCGGCTTTTAGCTACTGGCTTGGCTGTTCATCAAATAACGGTTTTTACTTTGTTTAGATGAAATACTAAGCCAGAAGCCAGCGACTAATAGCCAGAAGCCATTTAAAATCTAAGGCAACATGTGTAATGTCACCGATTAGTGAATTCAAAATACGTTTTTCTGGAAACCGCTAAATCAGGAGGCGTCTCAGCCGGATGATGTTACAATCCTTCGGGAACGCAACTAAATGGGTGATGGATTTGCGGCTCAGCTTGAACGAATTTGGCGTGCGGGCCGAAATCAAAGTGACGAAATGAACGGTATGGTTTGAATTGGTTCGGTTTCTTTCCGTCAGGTTGCGTAAGCTTGAAACAGGCAGCACGTTGGCCACTTCCTGCTGAACGGCGTTCCGCTGACTTGCCGTAGCATTGTAAAGCGACATTCGGGCGGCTTCGATATTGTCGGCGATGACAGATGTCTGCTTGTCGTTCAATTCATTGGTCGAAACTGACGAATTTCCAGTGCATCCGCAAAAGCAGAACAACAACAGAAACAATATGATGCCTTTTATTTTCATGCAAACCTATTTCGATACAAAAATAGAAATTATTCCAATTTGGTTCATTTTTTTGTCACAAAACTTTCAAAACTATGGCAAAATCTGAAATAATACTAATAACGGCGCACAACTGTGCCGCCGTTGGAAGCGTGCCAGTTGGCCGCTTCCTTACCAAAAGAAAAAGTTTTGTACAGGTTTTGATAGTTTTGTGAAACCTATCTCCGGCGGTTTCTCCGTCCACGGCCTTCAACGATTCTCGAGAACTTGTTCTTCGACCGTTTCATCTTTGAGAACGAAGTGACGGTTCCAGCCTTAGGTCCTTTCAGGCTCAAAATATGAGAACGCGCCGCCACGAAGCCATTTTCATCGGTATCATCAATCTTGCCGAACTTGTTCTTCTTGGAAGCGAAAATGATGACATTGTCGACAAACCAGCTGTTGACGTAGGCACCTTCACCCGTATAGTAAAGGCAGAAATACTCCGATTTGCTCGGCCATTCCTCCATGTCGAAAGTCAGCAGATACTGGCTTTGGACGACGCTGCCGGTTATCGTGTCTTCCCAAATGCTTTCCCACGATTCGCCGTCCTGCGAAATGCCAATGCCGATTTGTACGTTCAAGGTGCCCGCCGTCGCTTCCAGGCAATGATTAAACTGAAAGTTGATGAAATCGTATTTTTCCAATTCCACAATTGGCGTGATGAGCCGCGTTGTGCCGACAAAATTGTAATCGGGCGACATCTGCATTTCGCGTGCCTTGCCGCCGGCATTGACGGTGTTTGAGATATACCAGACCGCCCAATTGTCGCCTTTCACATCCCAGCCTTCCTCAAGCCAAGGGTTGAAAAAGCCCTCGCACAACACCACATCACCCCGCTGCGCAAACAGCGGCGCAAAGGCAAACAATGCGATGATGATGAGCAATCGGCTTTTCATAGAGGGCAAAATTAGGAAATGTTTCGATTGGTTGAGAAAAAACTCGCACTTTGCACAGACTAATTATGTACTTTTGCCTCATAAAGCACAAAAATCATGGCAGCAAAAGAGAAAACAGCGTTTTTTTGCAAGGAATGTGGCAACGAATCGCCCAAATGGTTCGGCAAATGTCCGGCCTGCGGCGCATGGAACACTTGCATGGAAGAAACCGTCGTGACGGGAAAAGACAGCAAATCGGTGCGGAAAAACATCGGTTCGGATTTGATACAGACGCTTCCCGTTCCCATTCAAGACATCACCAATGCCAAGGAACAACGCATCATCTTGCCTTACGAGGAACTGAACCGCGTGCTTGGCGGCGGCCTGGTGTTAGGCTCGCTTACCTTGGTCGGCGGTGAACCTGGCATTGGAAAATCGACCTTGCTTTTGCAGACGGCCTTGCAACTTGCTGATAAAAAGGTGCTTTACATTTCGGGCGAGGAAAGCCAGACACAAATCAAGATGCGTGCCGACCGCATCGGCATCAACAACGAAAACTGCTTCATCCTCACCGAGACCAACACACAGGAAATACTGAAACATTTCAAGGCTGTGAATCCCGACATCGTAGTCATCGACTCCATTCAGACCTTGGAATCGCCTTATATTGACGCAACGGCGGGCAGTCTGACGCAAATCCGCGAGACCGCCGCCGAGATGAACAAAATAGCCAAAGCCTATCAGGTGCCGGTTTTCCTCATCGGGCATATCACCAAGGACGGCAGCATTGCCGGACCAAAGATTTTGGAACATATTGTCGATACCGTCTTGCAATTTGAGGGCGACCGCCATTATGGTTTTCGCATCTTGCGCACCATCAAGAACCGCTTCGGTTCCTCATCGGAATTGGGCATTTTCGAAATGAATGCCAACGGTTTGCGCGAAGTGACAAATCCAAGCGAAATCCTCCTTTCGCAACGCGATGAGGAAGTGAGTGGCATTGCCATTGCTGCCACTATGGAAGGTCAGCGCACCATGCTCATCGAGACGCAGGCTTTGGTGAGCACGGCGGCCTACGGCACGCCGCAACGCTCGGCAACCGGTTTCGACATCCGCCGCCTGAACATGCTGCTTGCCGTGTTGGAGAAACGCGCAGGTTTCCGCCTTTCCACGAAAGATGTCTTCCTTAACATTGCCGGCGGCTTGCGTGTCGATGACCCGGCCATCGACATGGCTGTGGTGGCTGCGGTTTTGTCGTCGAATGCCGACATCCCGATTCCATCTGGTTACACGTTTGCTGCTGAAATTGGTCTTTCGGGCGAAGTCCGTGCCGTCACGCGCATCGATTCCCGCATTGCCGAAGCCGACAAGTTGGGCTTTGAGAAAATCTTCATTTCGAAATACAACGCCAAAGGCTTGGACACCAGCCGTTTCCATATCGCCATTGTGCCAGTGGCCACGGTTTATGAATTGGCGGGAGAGCTGTTTGGGTAAAATAACGAGAGATGTTACGCGCAACGTCGCTACACCGATACTTCTTCCGTAAGTCTTATTTTTTACGCGTTACGGAACAAATATAGTGTGATACTTCTTCCTTAACTCGATTTTTTTTAGCGTTACGGAAGAAGTATCGAATGATAGAGAAAGGCAAATATAATTAGAAAAACATTGTTTGTAACTAAAAAATAGTTACATTTGCCGCCAGAAAATGATTTATGGGAACTATTGACAAACTAATAGAGAGATTTAAAAGTCTTCCAACAGATTTCACTTTCAGTGAGTTGGAAAGGCTTCTTAGATATTTCGGTTATGAAAAATACGAGAAAGGGAAAACATCTGGTTCGCGAATAATATTTAAAAATACAGAGGGTTCTCCTATTATGATTCATAAGCCTCATCCCGGAAATATTGTAAAAGGATATGCTCTCAAACAGATTTTAGAAGAATTAAAACAAAAAGGTCTCATTTAATAATCGAAAAATGAACACATTATCATATAAAGGCTTTATCGGTTCCGTCAGTTTTTCGGAAAAAGACGGAGTTTTCTTTGGAAAAATCGAAGGTATTGATGGCATGGTCAACTTTGAAGGTGAAAGTGTGAATGAACTTACAAACGCTTTTCACGAAGCTGTTGACGATTACCTTGACTATTGTAAGGATATGGGCATTGAGGCTCACAAAAGCTACACTGGCGTTTTGAACATCAGAATCAACCCTGAAACACACAGCCGTATTGCTGTAATCGCCAAGCAGACAGGTGTTTCCATCAATGCTTTTATTAAGGCTGCATTGGAAAAAGAGGTTTCCTTAAACTGATTGTCTGAAATGGAAAACGAAAAAATCATTTTAGGCATCGACCCGGGCACCATGGTGATGGGCTACGGACTTATCAAGGAGCAAGGCAAGAAGATGGAACTCATGCAAATGGGCGTCATCAATCTGAAGAAACTGGAAAACCAGGCTCTGAAACTGAAGAGAATCTTCGAGCGCATTTTGGAAATCATCAACGAATATCATCCCGATGAGCTGGCCATCGAAGCACCATTTTTCGGGAAAAACGTGCAGTCGATGCTGAAATTGGGCCGTGCGCAAGGCGTGGCCATGGCCGCCGCCCTTTACCGCGACATTCCGATTTTTGAGTATTCGCCCAAGACCATCAAGCAGACCATTACGGGCAACGGCAACGCCTCGAAGGAACAGGTAGCCAAAATGCTGCAACTGATGCTGAAATTCGACGAAAACCCTGACTTTTTCGATGCCACCGACGCCGTCGGCGCCGCTGTCTGTCATGCCATCGACAAGGGAAAGGATGTGAACTACACCAAGCACACCACAGAGAAAGCCAAGGCCTCGCGTAAGCCCGACTGGAGCAAATTCATCGCCGAAAACCCGGATAGGGTGAAGAGATGATTAAGCATATTATGAAGCCATTGTATAAGTAGTTGCGCAAAATTAGTTTACATTCTGAATCTACGGTTATGGGTGATTCGGACTTTTAGACTATTTGACATTTAGACTTTTTGGACTGTACAGACATAATACTGGATAAGTTCAGTATGACGCATCTCTACCGATAACTGATAACTGAAAACCGATAACCAATTCATGTTGCAATTTAATTTTGAACAGTTACTTATCAAATTATAAACTTCATTCCAATTCCTTCCAAGTCAGTCCTTTCAAATCCTTGCGGTTAGGCGAAAACAGACTCACAAGATAGCCCACCGCCACTGAGACCATCATGCCGATACAGCCATAAAGCAGTAAGTTGAGGTTGGTGAAATATTTCACGCAGAAGACCGCCACGATGCCGCAAACAAAACCTGTCAAAGCCGACTTTGCATCAATGCGCGGGAAGAAAATGCCCATCAGGAAGAGGCCGCCCAAGCCCGAGGACAACAAGCCTAAGATTTCCTGGAAGAAATCGAGCAGGGAATAAATGCTCCAAGTTGCCATCAGTAAGGCCAAGCCCACACCGATAATGCCCGAAATCACACAAGCCCAACGCGCCACTTTAAGCATTTCATTGTCAGTGGTCTGAACACGCCAACGTTTGTAGAAATCGACGGAAAAAGCTGTGGCAATGGAATTGATGTTGGATGAAATCGTCGACATGGTGGCCGCAAAAATGGCCGCAATCAGCAAACCTGCTACACCAGCCGGCAACTGGCTCATCATAAAAAATGGAAATATGGCATCGGTCTTGGTCATGGAGATATCCAAATCAGCCGGATGGGTCTTGAAGAAAGTGTAAAGACCTGCGCCAATGGCAAAGAAAGCGATGGAAATCACGGCACTCATCACACCATTGAGCAGAATGCTATGCGAGGCGCTTTTCTCGTTTTTTGTGGTCAGGTAACGCTGAATCACCGTCTGGTCGGAGGTGTAGGAAATCAGGTTGTTGGCGATACCGCCCAAAACGACAACCCAAAACGTGGCTTTCGTGAAATCGAAACTCCAATCGACCAGTTTCAGTTTTTCATCCGCCATGGCAATATCGACAAAACCGCCGAAACCACCTTCTGTGGAGAAAATCAGATAAGCCGCCGAAACTAAAGCGCCACCCACCAAGATGATACCTTGTACCACATCGCCCCAAATGACGGCTTCCACGCCGCCCATAGTGCAATAAATGATGGTAATCACGCCCATCAAGGCAATGCAGACCCAAATGTTGATGCCCGTCACGGCAGTCAAAGCCAAGGAAGGCAGATAAAGCACAAGTGCCATTCGGGCCACCATGAAGATGATGAAGACCGCGCTTGCCATCAGGCGGACAGCACCACTGAAACGATGTTCAAGATATTCGTAGGCCGTAGTTACATTCAGTCGCCTGAAAAACGGCAAATAGTATTTGATGACCGGAAAGCTCACCAACAGAATGGTGATGAGCATCGGATAATAAGTCCAATTGGTAGCGTAAGCCTTGGCTGGATAAGCCATATAGGTGATGGCGCTCAGCATGGTAGCGTAAATGCTGATGCCCGCCGCCCACCAAGGAATACGGCCTCCGCCTTTGAAGAAATCGTCGCCGCCTTTTTCTTTGCGCATGAAATAATAGCCCAAAAGCAACATGCCGGCCAGATAGACAATCAGTACCAACCAATTCAGCCAACCAAACGATTTTTTGCTTTCCAAACTGACCAGTGAAACCTCGTTGGAACGGATGCCAGGCTTGCTCTCGCCGCCAATCACAAGCCAACCATTCTGATATGGAACTATGGCTGCACCTGCCTTGGCCAATTGCGGAAACGAGCCGTTTTCAAACCAAGTGTCAGTGAGCGTGTGATACACCAAAATCTTGTCGTTAAACTGATACCATTCAGCAGGATGCGACATATAATCGTGATGACTTTCACTCAATTTTCCGTTGATGGCCGCCTTAAAAATCCGGGCGTTTATGCCACCAAAGAAAACCAGATGCGAACCGCCCGAAACGGAACAGACCGCCCCAATCAGCGCACGAGACTCACCATCGGCATCAGCAAGAATGGGAGCCGTTTCCGACCAAAGGCCAGTCTTCAAATCGAGGCGCAATCCGTTGTGATGAACGACACCTTCACGACTTTCGGTCGGAGCGGCATAACCGCCCATCAGGTAAAGGTTCGGATTGCCGGCATTGCTCTGAACCGCCATGCAAGGCTGCAAACGGAAGTCGCCGGGAAAACATGGCATTTCATCCCACGATTCACCTTTTATTAAAGCCTCAACATTGATTTTGAATACACGATTTGAGCCAATGCCATCACTTTGTCCGCCAGCCACATAAATCATATTTTCCGACAAGCAGCCAGCCATGTTATCCAAAGCCACAGGCAAAGATGACAAGGCTGTAATTTTCAATCCTTCATTATGAAAACTGATGAGAAAAACATCGCTCAGACTATGGTTTCCATCGTTTCCGCCGAGGCAAATCAAGCCTTGTGGTGTGGAAACGCTCACGCCATAGGCCACGGTTTTTGGCAGTTTCCCGATGGATTTCCAGTTTTCGTTGTCTTTAAAAGCGTTTTCAAGGAGATAAATGTCGTCGTAAAAGACTTTTTCGCCGCCCTCGGCAGCAGGAACATTTGGAAAATTGCAGCCGCCTGCAACGATTATCTTTCCATCAACAACTCCTGCGAAATGCCCCGAAAGACCTCGCCCGCCACTGACTGACAATGGCGATAACATATTGAGGTTCATTTTGTTAATGTCAGTGTCTTTGCCAAAAGCAATCACTGATATCAAGAGTGTCAGGATTAAGAATAATCGTCGCATAAATTTTATTTATTACACTTATTAAAGAAATCGATGGCTTCAAGTTCCTGTTTCATAGCCTTTTCCTCTTCATCGGTCATGTTTTGGAATGGCGTGCGGTTCAGGCCCAAATCCAAGCCCAGAAGTTTCATGATACGTTTGCCAGCCACGATGTTGCCACGGTAATGGCAAATCACATTAATCACATCTTGGGCGTAGTTCTGCAACTCCCTCGCCTTGGCCAAATCGCCGTTTTTCCAAGCCTCGATGATGCCGACCAAGCAACGACCATTGTAGTTGGAAGTGCCGCAAATGCCACCTTGCGTGCCGCACATTTCCAACGAAGCCAGAATGGTCTCGTCCTGACCGTGAAGCATATCGAAACGGCCATTCTTGTAAAGCATACATTGGTTGAATTCATACAGGCTTTCAAACGTATATTTCACGCCGGCAAAATTCGCGATGCGGCCATCGACGGCTTCCAGAAACTTCACCATAGGCAGATAGGCATTGTTGAAAGCAGGAATGTGATAATAATAGAACGGCAGTTCGGGTGCGCCGCAAGCGATTTCCTCGCAATATTTCACCAATTCCTCCACGCGGTTGATTTTCGGGAAAGGCGTAGCCATGGCGCCAATGCCCCAGGCACCGATTTTCTGAGCGTGTTCGGCCAGCATCTTGCTGTTGCGGGCGCAGCAACTGCCCACATGAACGATGACCTTGAAGCCTTCGGGCGCAGCTTTCACCCAAGTCTCGGCCAACTTCATGCGCTCGTCTTCGGTGAGCATGTAACCTTCGCCAGATGAACCGTTTACAAAAACGCCTTTCAGTCCGTTGCGCTGCAACAAAGCGGCATATTCGGGAATAATATCGTAATTCACGTCTCCATTTTCCTTGAAAGGTGTAAACGGAGCATCTATCAAACCTATGATTTTCTGCATGATTTTGTCTTTTTGAAATTTTCGGGCAAAGATAAAGTTTTTCAGCATCGTATTTAGCCAAAACATTTAAAGTATAATTGCTTTTTTGCAAGAGTGGATTAAATAACTATATTTGCCTCGTTAAAAACATATATCATGAAAGCAAAACGGCTTATTTTTTTGATTTTGGCACTTGCTCAATACATTCCGATGCAAGCGCAATATGATGGGTTAATTGTCAAAATGGATTATTTTGACCCAGACGCTCCAAAGTACCATAGGCATGTTGAAATGTTATATGACATATTCAAGGATTGTTATTGGCTGACTGTTTCCACCACAAAGACTACGCTTAGCGAAGGTTCCACAAAAGTTGTAGATGATGTTGCCAAAACAAGGCATTATCATTGGTCGAAAACCACAACTGATACCATCGTTAGCCTTACCAAAGAAGATTTCAACGAACTTGCTGGTGATTGTTATAAGTCGGCATTAAAACTTATAACGGGAAAAATGAGGACTTCTGATTCTGAATTTGTTGGTTGGGCGGGGCCTACACTTGACTTGTCAATAGAAAATGGGACAGTAAAGATGGAGTTTTCATTTGAGTGTCCAATATGTCCCCAGGACAATTGTTATGAGGAGCAGTTTCGGGGTGTTCTTGCAAGGATTCTCTCTCAAGGTGGTCTTGATAGCGAGAAAATGCTGGGAACTTGCGGAAAAAAATGATGAGAATGACTCTTTTTTGGAACACTGAGTTTATAGTAAGTATTCCGTAATATTGCGGAAGCAAATTTCATCGACATGACAAAGGAAGAAGCATTAAAGTTAATAACCGCTGTCGAAAAACAATATAAAGGTTTCAAAGATGGTGGAGAATCGTTTCTTATCGGAATGACAAATGAGTTTTATCTGTTAAGAGAGAACGACCAACAAGATTTTTGTTCTTTTCTGATTGATGAAATTGAATACGACCGTTTTAACTTGTGTTCTTTGTCAATATGTTTGTTTAAGAAAATAGGCAAGCCGAAGGATGCTGTGGAAATTATTGGCATATTCAAGCGAAACAGAATGACAAAAACAATAGAGTGGAAAGTGTCTGTTGTTGAATTGCTAATTTCTTTGGATTATTTGGATGAGGATTTCTTTTATAGTATTGTAAATGAAGATTTTATAAAATGCCAAGAAAAGTTGTATTATATTATAGTTCAGTATTGCGCTAAAACACCTTTAAAAGGCATTCCTTTGTTGTCAGATTATTATTTAAAGAATCTGCTCCATCCAGATTTTGTTGACTTCTTAACAATAAGAATCGGTTATTTGTATGCTGTTTTCATCAAAAATGAGTTTTCATATTTATCGTCTTTGATAGATGCCTTATTCGAAAAGAATAAAAGAATATGTAGATATTTCGTGCTTATTTCAATTGATTTCCTTGAAAATGATTTGTCAAAAAATTGTTCAAGTCAACTATCTCAAAAAGGTTTATCATATTTATACAGTATGAAAGAGAAATGCAAATGAGCATTTTAAAGGGAAAAAGCATTTGTAGAATTTACAAGCAAATTTCATCGACATGAAAAAACTGTGTCTAATCATCGTTTTATTGTTGCCTTTGCTGCTGAAGGCGCAACCCGTTAAAGTGGCTTGCGTGGGCAACAGCGTCACCTTCGGCTATGGCTTGGAAAATCCTGAAAAGGAGAGTTATCCCGTTCAGTTACAACAACTTTTGGGCGAAAACTATTTGGTGAAAAACTTCGGAAAAAGCGGTGCAACGCTTTTGAGGGAAGGTCACAGACCTTACAACGAACAGGAGGAATACAAAAACGCCATTGCCTTTGCAGGCGACATTGTTGTCATTCATCTTGGCCTTAACGACACCGACCCTCGCGACTGGCCGAATTATGGCGATGACTTCATCAAAGACTATCTTACTTTGATTCAGGATTTTAGAACGGTAAATCCAAACTGCAAAATCTACATTTGCCGCATGACGCCTATCGGTCACAACCATTGGCGCTTTAAGTCGGGGACAAGAGACTGGTATTGGAAAATCCAGCATTGCATCGAAACCGTGGTTGAGCAAGCCGACTGCCAACTGATTGATTTGCAGGAAATACTTTATCATCGCCCCGACCTTTTCCCTGATGCCCTGCATCCGACGAAAGAAGGTGCCGGCATCATTGCGCAGCAAGTCTATGAAGCCATCACGGGCGATTTCGGGGGCTTACAAATGCCTGATTTCTATTCCGATAACATGATTTTGCAGCGCGATATTCCTTTGACAATCAGCGGAAAGGCAAATGCTGGCGACCAGATTTCAGTGCTGCTGCGCAAACCTGAAAAAAGAAAGGCGAAGGAAATACAAACGCAACAGGCCACGGCGGAAAAAGATGGCCGTTGGAGCGTAACGCTCAACCCGACAGCGGCAGGGACAAATTACACTTTGACGATTCGGTGTCTCACTTCGACAAGCTCAGTGAGCAACGAAATCACCTATAAAAACATTGCTTTCGGTGAAGTCTGGCTTTGCTCGGGCCAATCGAACATGGTTTTTCGTGTCGACCAAAGCATTGAAGATGAGCAAAATGAAATCAAGGCTTATCTTGCCACAAATCCTGACATCCGCCTTTTCAATGAAAAATGCAATTGGCTGACCAACGAATACGAATGGCCTGAAACGGCTTTGGATTCCGTCAACCGGCTGATGCACTTTGCACCTGCCAAATGGGAGAAGTGCAATGGGCAAAACGTCACGGAGTTTTCTGCTGTCGCTTTCCAATTCGGCAAAATGCTTTCCGATAGTCTGAATGTCCCCATCGGATTGATTCTGAATGCCGTAGGCGGTTCTCCTGCCGAATCCTGGATTGACCGCAGGACCTTGGAATTTGAATTTCCCGACATGCTTTACAATTGGAAAGACAGCGATTTCATCCAGCAATGGGTACGCGACCGCACCAAAAAGAACATCGCCAAATCGGCAAACAAGTTGCAACGCCATCCTTACGAGCCTTGCTATCTGTTCGAGTCGGGCATTTTGCCGCTGCAAGGCTGCGCCATCAAGGGCGTGATTTGGTATCAGGGCGAATCGAATGCGCACAACATCGAGACGCACGAAAAGCTGTTTCCGCTTTTGGTGCAAAGCTGGCGCAATTGTTTTGGCGAAAATTTGCCTTTCTATTTTGTGCAACTGTCGAGCCACGACAGACCGAGTTGGCCAGCTTTCCGCAACAGTCAGCGGCTGTTAATGAGCAAATTGGAAAATACGGGCATGGCCGTTTGCAGCGATTTCGGCGACAAATACGATGTGCATCCGCGCCACAAGAAAGCCGTCGGACAACGCCTCGCCCGCTGGGCTTTGCACGATTTGTATGGCTTCGATGTGGTTTCGTCAGGACCGCTTTTCAAATCCATTGAAATGAAAGACAACGCCATTTTCATCAGTTTCGACTACGCTGAAGGCCTTCACGCAAGCGACGGCAAAGCCTTGCGCACTTTCGAGATTGCCGAACAAGAAGGACAATTTGTCCCCGCAAATGCGGAAATCGTTGGAAATCAGGTAAAAGTTTGGAACGACAGCATCCAAAATCCGCGCTTCGTGCGCTATGGTTGGCAACCTACAACCGATGCCAATCTGGTCAATGGCGATGGATTACCGGCTTCGACGTTTTGCGAACATGGATATAAAAACTAACAGAAATTCATTTTCTATAACCATCCGCGTCACCCAACTTCATTTCAATCTTTGTTTTTGGAAACCAAATTGTTATGTTGGTTCTATCGGCCTCTTTGGTCAATAAAAATTTAAAATTGAAAATAAATAAACGATTGCAAATCAGCGGTAATGAACTGATAGATGACGAACACAATCAGAGCAACGACGAAAACCATCAGCGGAAGCGGCATCTTGGCAAACCAAATGCGGTAGCGGCGCTTGAAGTTTTCGGGCAGCCAGTGGATAATCATGCCTAAGACAATGAGGCCGAACACGTAACGGTAATTGTAGGCAATATCGGGAATGACTTTCAAATTCCAGTGGCTTCCAATCTGGTTGACCATGTTTTTGGCTGTGTTCCAAGCCGTTTCGTTAGCTTCGGCTGGGTCGAGGTTCGAACCTGAACGGAAAAACAGTCGCGTAAAGGTGATGAAAGTGAAGGTTTGGAAAATTGCCCAGGCATCTTGCAACCATTGCATCGTTTTTTTACCATGCAACAGATTGTAAATCAATCTGATAATGTTGCCTATGAAAATAATGGCAATCCAAACGAAGAACATGTTGAACACCGGTCGTGGAACATAATAGCAAAGCGCACCCAAAACGATTGTCAGCATGAAGACGACCAAGGTTCTTGTGTAAACCGTCCAGTCTTTCCAGAACTTGTAGACAATCATGCCGATGCCGTTCAAGCCGCCCCAAATCATGAAATTCCAGCTTGCGCCATGCCAAAGACCGCCTAGCAGCATGGTATCCATCGAGTTGAGGTTGGTCGTGATTTTGCGGCGTTTTTCGGGTTTTTCAATCGCCACAATGCCGATGATTCCCGTCAAAAGCAAGACAATGGCCGCTACCCAAAAGCTTCCCGAAAGGATTGTCCCAATGGCTGCAATGGAGAAAATGCAGGCGTAGGTGCCAAATGAAGCGTTGCGGTTGCCGCCCAGCGGAATGTAGAGATAATCCTGCAACCATTTGGAAAGCGAAATGTGCCAGCGTTTCCAAAACTCGCCTGGATTTTTGGCTTTGTAAGGCGAATTGAAGTTTTTCGGCAGATAGAAACCCATCAGCATGGCAACGCCGATGGCGATGTCGGTATAGCCTGAGAAGTCGGCATAGACTTGGAGGGAATAACCGAACAATGCCGTGAGGTTCTCAAAACCAGAATATAGCAACGGATTCTCAAACACGCGGTCGATGAAATTGATGGCGATGTAGTCACTCAGCACGATTTTCTTCACCAAGCCGTTCATAATCCAAAAGACGGCGATGCCAAACTGGGTACGACTCAGGAAATACTTCTTGTGCAGCTGCGGAATGAACTCATTGGCCCTCACGATTGGACCGGCCACCAACTGCGGGAAGAAACTGATGTAGAAGCCGAAATCGAGGATATTCTTCACAGGTTCAATGCGTTTTCGGTAGACGTCCATCACATAACTAATGGCCTGGAAAGTGAAGAACGAAATGCCCACAGGCAACAAAATGGCATCGACATTGAAGCGGTTGCTGTTCGTGATTTCGTTGCCAATCCATGAGAAAACATCGAAGACTGCGAAATGGGTTCCGAATATGTTGTTCACCACATCGGTGAAGAAATAAGCATACTTGAAATAACACAAAGTCAGCAAGTTGACAATGATGCTTAGGGCTAACACCGCATTTCGGCTCCAGTCCTTCTTCCGCGAATAGATCCATTTCCCGGCAAAGAAATTATAGATGACCGTGAAAATCAGAATCAGAGTGAACAGGCCGCTGGTCTTGTAATAGAAGAACAAGCTGACGAAAAACAGGAAACTGTTGCGCAGCAGAGTCTTGTTCTTGAAGAGGCAGAATATCGCAAAAACGATGGCAAAGAATGCCCAAAAATAGAATTGGGTGAACAAAAGCGGATGCTCCTTATCAAACGAAAAGAGGTTTTGAATGAAATTGAGCGCTATGTCGGGAAATGTCAACATGTCATTTTTTCTTTGCAGTTAAGCGGAGATGCTCCATATATCTTTCAATCAGTGCGTTATACAGCAAATCGCCCATTAATTCATAACCGGCATTCGTGAAGTGCACCTTGTCTTTTTGGGCCAGTTTTTCGTTTTGCCATTTTTGCATCGATTTCAGGCCGCCCATAATGTCAAATTGGTCCCAAACGGCAGCGTTATATTTCCTGCCCATCTCGTTAACGGCAATTTCAACAAGCAAGCCGTTGGTATTCACCTGATACTTTTTCTTTTTCACCTTCCTGAAACTGTCGTTGTTGCTCATGAAAAGTAAGGCACAATCGGGATTGACACGCTGTATGATTTCAATCAGCTGGGCATAATTGCTTTTGAAAGTATCCTTGTCGAAATCCTTTTCCGAAGCGTCGTTGATGCCGATGCCGAAAATAATCAGGTCGGGCTTGATCAGTTCCAAGTCGCGCTCGAAATCATCACAACGCAAATAGGAAGGCACGCTTGCGCCATTCACGCCCACGCCATGCACATTGATGCCCGGCATACCGTTTTCAAGCAAAATGCCCGTAATGGTGAACTCGCCCGGAACGGAATCGAAACAGATGCAGACGGAATCGGTGAGGCGCGGCAAAGTGAAGGCAAATGTCGACAAATCTTCATCGTATTTCCCTTGTATTGTGGTGCCATCGATGCTCACAATGGGAGCCGTGTCGTCGGTGTCGGAAAAACCGAGGATTGTCACCTTGTTGAACACAAATTGGGGCGTGCGTGATGAAGCCCTTCTTGCACGCGAAATGATGCTTACCGAAGCGTTCTCATCGCTTGTGGTAATGGCCGCGCCTGCCAAGCCCATGCGTTTGTCGGTTTCCTTTCGGACTGCATTTCGCGAATACGACCAATCGCCTGAATAGCGTACAATATAGTGAGACGGATTGTTGGTTCCGCCAGCCGAAAAAGGAAACACAAAATACTGTCCGCCAATCAAATCGGGAGCAATTTCCAAAAGGTTATCGCGGAACTGCTGCGTGAAAACGCCAGCCTGAACGTGAGAGCCGCCAATGTGCATGATGTTCAGATTACCTTGCCCCATAAACACAACGGAATCCATTTTTTGGAAAAAGCGCTCCATGGCAAGGCTGTCGCCCGGATATTGGATGTGGTTGCGCTCAAAGTTGGCAAAACCATATTCCGGCAAAGGCCGCATCAATGGCTTTGTTTGGGCTGATGCCGTCAAAATACTGAAAAACAATAATATGACTAATGAAAGTCTTCTCATTGTTTCACTTTTTTGAAAGGTTGGTAAGTCGGAATCTGATAGCGCAAGGCTGGCGGCAAATTGTCAGCTTCGCGTTTTACGTATTCTGAAACAATCTTATGCGGCACTCTTTGACGCAGTTTGTAGAAATCGTAATATGTGGTGAACGATTTCGCCAAATCGGCACCGATTTCCTGTGCGCCCGTAAATGTAAAATGCACATAATCAGGTCCAGCCAAGGCTGGGCTGTGTTTCACCCATTGTGCCATCGAGCCTTCGCCGCCCATCACGTGGAACATGTCCCAATAGGCCACGCCATTGCGCAAAGCCATGGCACGCAGCGAATCGTTCAGCTCGGGCAAGCCTTTCCAAGTGCCCATTACACCATTGTAGCTCTTGCCCATATCAGCGGGACCGATGAACAAAAACGTAGCATTTGGTGCGGCTGATTTCACATAACCAATCTGTTTTTCAAGTTCCTGCATATAAGCTGCAATGGATTTGCTGGTCGTGATGCCCGGCATACGGTTGCCGCCGAATTGCAGGATAATCATCTTGGTGTCAAGCAGTTCGTAGGATTGTTTCAAAAGTTGCTGGTTGATGCGGGTGAAAATGGTTCCCGAACAGCCCCTCAACGGCACATTGTCGAGAGCGACACCTGGGTTGCCATCGAGCAAAATGCCGTAGATTTCGGCATTGCCGCGCATCGTAATGGTACCTTTCCTGACATTGGCGGGCAAGTCCCAAGTGACAAGCGAAACGCTGTCGTTGGCATCAAGCACCTTTGGCTCGGTAGAAATCGTGTCGCATTTCAGCGAAGCGGTAAAGCCTTGGCTGTTACGTCCGAGCAAAACCGACACTTTCGACATTTGCTTCACATTGTCAAGCGCCTGGGAATGATTCGATTGCGAAAATGAAATGCTGCCTTCGCCATTGATTTGCCCGAATTGCGTCATCACGCCGTAGCGGTTGTGTGAGGCTTTGCGCGAAGTGGAATCGCCGATGATGGCATAACGCGAAACACCCGATGCACGCTGCGAAACGGAAATGGTTGGGACAGTCTGGATAGCCGGAATCATGTTCGGGCCTGAACCGCCAAACAGTTCCTGCAATTTCTGACGGAAAACCGAAGAAATGCGGTCCATCTCGATTTGCGAATCGCCATAGTGCATAATGCGATATATTTTACCATTTTCGCGGGCACTTTCAAACAAGGCGAAAATCGAGTCAAAGTATTCATAATCATCGCCTGGCAGATAAATTCGGTTTGGATTTTCGGTCAAGTAATCACGGAAAAAGCAAAGGCTGTCTTTCAACGATTCCGACTGTTTCATCTCAAAACTTTCATTGACGCTTTCGAGAACGGCATCAACGTCAACCTCTTTTTCTTCGCCAGCTTGAGCCTGGGCGTAGGATGGAAAGCGCAAATTCATGTTGCCGATTTTTATACCTTCGGCAGGAAAAAGCCACCAGGCAATTCCAAACAAGGCAAAGACTGCCAAAATAAACAATAAGGTGCGGTATGATTTCATAGTTTCTTCTTGATTATGAGTTTCTGACCATCACGGATTTTGTCGCTCTTCAAATGATTCCATTTTTTGAGATCATTGACGCTTACATGGTACTTGTGAGCGATTTTTGTCAACGTGTCGCCTTTTTTTACAGTGTATTTTTGAGTTTTAACTTCTTGTTTATCAGATTTTTTTTCAGCAACAGGCTGCTTTATTTCAGCAGGTTTGCTTTCTACCAACGCAGATGTGTCGAGTTTTGTGTCGGTTACTTCAGCGATAGGCTCTGCCACCAAACGGTCTTCCGAACTATAAACATAAAAGCAAGCCATGAAATCGGGTATGATTTTTGATTCAGGCAGCATTTTCTGATGATATAAATCCCACAAATCGAGATATTTATCACTTTTCATCAAGGCATGATGAAGTGCCGTCGGACTGTTGGCGTAGGCCAAAATGCAAAACCACCAGTTCTGATATTGCTCGTGCAAGTCGCACAAATAATCCAAAACCGCTTTTGTGGAAGCCTCGACAGAAAACCTTTCGTCCTGATTTTCATCGACTTCCAAGCCATAACGCAAAGCAACCAAAGTAGGCATTGCCCATACGCCGCAACGGTCGCCATTGGTGTATTTCCTTTGCATGGAACTCAACGCAACGGGTAGATACTTAATGCCGTCCGGCATATTGCGTTTGTCCAGTTCTGCTTCAAAAATGCTGTCGTATTTTAGGAAATCGGCGGCAAGCGGTTTCGAGTAAAAAGTCTTTATTTTAGTGGCCAAAACATCATCATAAGGAAGGGGCAATTCTTTCGTGGCAAGTCTGGAAAGGCGCCGTTCAATTGTCGTTGAGTCGGCATTTCGGGCACAAGCTTCGCCGACGAGTGCCAAAAGCCCCGCGATGATTATTGGTAAAAACTTTATTTTCAACAAGATGCGTCTCAAAACAAATCCCTTGAATTGAAGCGGCAAAGGTACGAAAAAGTTTTGTCGGTTTTTATTTATTAGAAGTATTGGTAATTGCAAAGCAATCAAAAATCACTTGTGTTGCAAACAGCTTTTTTGAAGCAATCGGCTTTGATCTAATTCTGTGTTACATATTTTAATCATCTGGTAATGAATGTAATAAATCAAATTCTTGTGCAGAACACTCACGAAATCTGTTGTGAAAATATTAGAAATTCAACACTATGCAATATTATAGGGACTATAGCCTTATCTTGCACTTTATTTTTCTACAATTTGAAATCAGACAACAATTTTAATGTTTTGTTGTAGGTTTCCTCTATAGTTAACACACTTGTGTCAAGTTGAATAATCGGTATTTTAAAGTCTTGATAAATGAGTTTTAGCCAATCTTGATAACATTCTTCTTGGTAGGTGATAAATTCAATGTCTATTTCAGATTCAAAATTCCGATTCCTTTGTAATAGCCTGTTTTTAATAATTATATTGTCTGCATACAAATGGATAATAACATCTGGTTTTCTATATCCCATAGATACTAAGTCCATTAAGTCTTTCAACGTGTCGTATTCTCTTTGATCAATAATTCTATTATTGAGGTATTGCTTGGCGAAAATATGCACACATTCATATATGCTTCTTTCCTGAATAATATCAAATTGTTTGGTGTTGTTAATGCAGTTGTGAATCTTTATGAATTCTTTAATAAAAAAAATCTCAGATTGAAATGCCATGCTCCCTTTTTGATATGCCATTGATAAAAAAGGGTTCGTCTCATAGGGATCTTGAAATACAAGAATGTTTTTGCAAATATTTTGCAGAGAATTTATTAATGAACTTTTCCCAACTCCTGTTGTACCAGTAATTAGTGTATACATATTATTTAGATTGAAGTTGACATTCAACATAATTCAAGTATTCCTCGAATTCAACGAACAATTCGTTTAACCGAACATCTTGGGGTTGATTATTTTGTTTATTCTTTGTGTTCGCAAAACTATTATATTCCTTTTCAATCGAATTTACATTCCATATAAACAATCCTTCGGATGGATTCTTTTGTTTGATATCTTTTATTAAATTAAGGAGTTCTTCTTCCTTATCATTTTCATTTTTCCCTTGAATAATATTATCTATAATATCGTATAATGTATAGATAAGATGAAATGTACCATTCTCAGATATAAATTCATCTTCTTTTATTTTTATGATATATTTCTCCTCAATGGGAACTTCGTCCATCTTAGAAAGCAAAACCATTTCTTTTTGTGTAAGTATATATTTATATTTATCTGTTTCTGAGTTTGTACTATCTTTGTACAAATTTTGACAAATCAATATCGCTTTTTTATAATCTTTGTTTTTATAACAGAGGTGAACGATTTCACTTTGTGCCCTTAGCCGTTTATTATTATAGTATGATTTTTCAAATTCAGTCAGATTGTTTAATTTTGAATAATTATCAGAAGATTTCTCGTAATAATGGATGGCTGAGTTTAAATCATTGAAATCTTCGGTTTGTTTATAACGGTTTTTGTAACAAGTCGCCATTGAAAAATTAGCATCTAAAAGTATACCATAAGATTCCTCATCAGACCTCTTTTCTTTGTTTTTATTAAGAAAGAAGAGTGTTAGCATCTTTATTGCGACATCATATCTACCTTCTAATTCAGCTTCAATACCTTTGTGATAGAGATCGCAAGTGTCTTTTGAATCGTTTGTTACTTTCAGTTTGTTACGAGACTGCGCAAATCCTACCTCATCACGATATATTGTATATTCATTAATATTAAAATATGTATTAAGAGCCTGCCTTATTATTGATTTTTGTCCCCTCGAAATTTTTATAGCTAAAACCCTATGGTTTTTGGGATTAAAATGAAAGGTCTCTAAACCAAACAGAAACATGCTGTCTTGCATTATTATCCTACTATTAATGGAAGATGGCTCCCATAAATAAAACCGATTTTCTAAATTTTTGGATGATACGTTAGACCATCTATATGAATTGGTAAGCAGTTTCCCTATAGGTTTTGAGTTTTCTTCTACAGTTAAAAACCGCACAGCGTTGTTGACAAACATATCATATTTTATGTCATAACAAAACAGATATGCAAAGGCTTCCTCATCAATTACATTCTCATCACTTGAATCAATCTCACGCTCGTCATAGTAAGATGGTTGACAAGCAAACCACAATGCTGTGAAAATATTCTTACTAAAGTCAATTAAACAAGTTGCCCCACCCTTATGCTGGATGTCAGCAAGTATATCTAAATCAGACATGTTATCATACATAGAAGGGTATAACAATTTTGCATCGTTTATGATCTTTTCAAGTTCATTCAGATAGTCTCCTTTACTATATTTTTGACTGTCGTATCGTTTTTGTAATTTTACAGAAAGTCCAGAACATATTTTTATTTCATCATTAGAAGGATCATCTGTAGCCACCCTATCTGTTTTGTATAGTTGATTTACACCACGATAGATTATTTGAGGACACCAATTTTCAAGGAACTTTCCCTCATCTACGAAGCCACTTGCAGCTTTTAGAATTTCTTTTATTGATTCTATAGAAGAAAGATCAGATCTTATTTCTATAGTGTTATCAGGGAGTTTAACTTTTTTCATTTTCATTGGAATTTATTACTATTTCTCTATGTCGTTATATGTATATGCATATATACGAGTGGTTTTGATTGCAAAACTACGAAGAATTTTTCGATTTGGCAAAGGATACTTTAGAAAAAGTTTTGATTTATTGAAAACTTTTACAGGTTTATCAAAATTTGGTGGAACGTAAAGACGCACGGTCGTGCGTCTTTACGTTCCAAACAATTACTTGCATTATTTTGAAGTCAGACAGAAATTATCGTTTCATTCGTGATAATTTGCGTTTCCAACCTCAATTTTCCGTAATTTTGCGCCCTCAAAATAGTGAAGAATGGAACAGTTGGATAAGACTAAAGAATTAGAAACCAGAAGCATAAAACGCTTATTATGGATTTACGCCCTGCCTGCCATCATCAGTCAGGTGATTGCATCGGTCTATAACATTGTCGACCGCGTGTTTTTAGGACAATGTGTTGGTTCGTTGGCCATTGCGGGTTTGGCCATCACCATGCCGATTATGAACATCATCCATGCTTTTGGCTCGTTGGTTGGTGCAGGTTCGTCGGCACGAATGTCAATCGTTTTGGGACAAAAAGACGTGCGTTGGGCAGAGAAAATATTGGGTAACAGCCTTTTGCTGACTTTTTTCTTCGGTGCCTTGTTCACCTCTTTCTCATACATTTTCATGGATAAGATTCTGACCATGTTTGGCGCAACGCACGAAACCATCGCCTTTGCTCGCGAATACATGGTTATCGTCATTCCCGGCATGTTCCTCACCACTGTCACTTTCAATTTGACTGGCCTGATTCGCGCTTCGGGTTATCCGACAAAATCCATGTTCATTCTGGCCGGTGGTGCCATCCTGAACATCATTCTCGATGCCGTTTTCATCTATGCTCTTGATATGGGCATTGCCGGTGCAGCTTGGGCGACGACAATTTCAATGGCTTGTAGTTCAGTGGCTTCCGTTTGGCATTTCTTCCAAAAGAAATCTTTCATCCGTTTCAAGAGACATGCCTGGGCACCTAAATTATACATCTTCCGCAACATCCTGATGATTGGTATCAGCCCATTTTCAATGAATTTGGCGGCTTCGGCTGTGGTGGCATTGCTCAACAGCCAGCTCATCCGTTTTGGCGGCGACTTGGCCGTAGGTGCTTACGGCATCGTCAATTCATTCGGCAGCATCTGCATCCTGCTGATGATTGGCCTCTGCCAAGGCATGCAGCCGATTGCGGGCTATAACTATGGCGCAGGCCATCCAAATCGTTTGAAGGAAGTTTACAAACTCACCATGATTGCCAACGTGCTTGTCGGTTTGGTGGGTTCCATTCTGGCGCTTTCCATCCCGCACATTCTGTTGCGCGCCTTCACCAAGGAAGCCAACCTTATCGAAATCGGCATTCCTGCCATGCGTTTCATGATGGTGATGTTCCCATTGGTCGGTTTCACCATTACAAATTCACAATTCTTCCAGTCCATCGACAAGCCTTGGATTGCCATTGTGACCAGCCTTTCGCGTCAGGTTTTGTTCCTGATACCACTTATTTACATCGTTCCGAATATTTTCCTCAACCTCAACCAATCAGGTTTGACGGGCGTGTGGTCATCGATGACGATAGCCGACACCTTGGGTGCCATTCTCGCTTTTGTTTTGATGTTGACCCAAAGGAGAGTGTTCTCGGTTGCTGAAATCGTAAACAGGCAAAGAAAATGACAAGTAACTGCTTTTGGCTTCTGGCAACTGGCCTTTGGCTCAACAAATCCTTAACATATAAGTAAGATTTTTGATTATGAACAATTATGCCAGTAGCTAAAAGCCAACAGCCAGGAGCCAATAAAACAAAGAAAATGACTATTAACAAAATAAAAGCCATATATTTTAGCGCAACGGGGACAACGCAAAAAGTTGTCCGTCAAATTGTTGCCACTTTATCCAACGAATTGAATGTTCCATCAGAGGAACTTGACTTCACACTCTTGCAAAACCGTCAGGAACCGATGGCTTTTGAAGCAACGGATTTTGTTGTTTTTGGTGTTCCCGTCTATGCCGGCCGTGTGCCAAATGTGTTGGTGAAATACCTGAACACGATGCAAGGCAACGGCGCAATAGCTTTATCCATAGCAGTTTACGGCAACCGCGATTTCGATGACGCCCTGATGGAAGCCACCGACATCTTGGAAAACAGCGGCATGAAAGTCATTGCTGGCGGCGCTTTCGTTGGCGAACATTCGTTTTCAACCACTTTGGCGGCAGGCCGTCCCGATGCCGATGACTTGCAAAAGGCTGCGGAATTTGCCCAATTAGTCGCTGAAAAAGTCAAGCGAAACGACTTGTCGAAGCCACAAATCAAAGGCGTGCCCTATCCATATCGGCAGCATTATCAGCCAAAGGATGCCCAACAGAATAGTTTCGACATTCGCAAGGTAAAGCCTTTGACTTCAGAGGATTGCGTAAAATGCGGCTTATGCGTGAAGGTCTGCCCGATGGGTTCCATCAATCCGGAAAACGTCGCGGAAGTAACGGGCATTTGCATTAAATGCGGAGCTTGCGTCAAGAAATGTCCGACCCACGCCAAGCATTTCAACGACCCGAACTACAATTACCATAAGACGGAATTGGAGAAAAACTACCAGCGTCGCGCTGTGGTAGAGTGGTTTGTGTAAGATTATTTTCCGTATCTTGCAGAAAGTCTATCTCTATATCTCTCAGCAATTTCGCTGGCGATAGCCTTTCCGTCGCCAACGGGCTCGGCATTGAACTCATAAAGACGCTCGCGCCACCATTGACCTTCGTATGCGCAAATGCGCTTGTGGTAAGCCTCTTCATCAAACGGCACATTGGCTTCGATGGCAGCATCGACATCCTTGAAGAATTCCTTCCAACGGTAGGCATAATAAGTCTTGGTCAAACCGGCCCATGAGCGGCTGCCGTATTCGTTGAGCAATGCATCTTCCTCGCCCCAAGTCGTGATGAGGTTGCGGGCGTTGCTTTCAAAATAATCCTTATCCTCATCGGTGATGCCGATGGCGCATGCATCTGCAATCCATTTGCCGACCAAAAATGCGCTTTCAGTGTTCAGCAAGGTGTCCAGATCATCAAGGATTTCAGTCATAATGGCTTCGTTTTCATGCAGTTTTTCATAATTGCCATCCTTATATGCCGCCACATATTTCTTTTGCAAATCGCTGAAATAATTGCCTAACATTTGGCGCGTGACGTTCACCACATCGAAATGCAAAGCACGGCTATCGCTATCAACGGCAAGCAGTTTGTCCAAAACGTTCAGCAGATCAAGATTGTTGTATCTGTAGCGCGGATTGACATAATACTGACGATAAGCGCCCATCGTTGGCCGCGCATTGACCATCACGCACTGGCCAGGCGTCGAAGGCCAGTTATAGATGCTGTCGGTCAAGAGTTTCCAAGCCTCGCGCATGTTCGGGTCTTCCTTTCCGGCACGTTGGTCGGCGAGTTTTTCAATCCAGGCTACCTTGTCGGTGTGCAAATCGCCCGTCCAAGCCTTTTCAAAAACGTATTCATACATGAAAGGATTGCAGTCGAAACCTTCCAAAGTGGAGCCAATGCCGCAGAAATTGTCGCCACCCTTGTCGAAAGCGCGTTCAATCCTTGCATTGATGGTGTCGAGGTTTCCGACCAACATTGAATTGCCGCCAAAATTGCCCAAATAGCACCAAATGTAAGGCACGCCGTAATAGGAATCGGTGCGCTCCCACACTGGTTGACGGTCGCAATAATAGTCGAGCAGAAGCTGTTTTTCCTTCGGAAAAGAAGTGATATATGCCTCAATGCGATTGTCGACTTCCCAATACTGGCGCTCGTTCCAGAACAGCCAAGTCATCTGCAGCCAACGCGCATCGGGGTCGGCGGCGGCAAGCGATTCATACACCTGACGGCTGACACGGCCCAGATAATCAGGCTCCCAGCTCGGCGGAATCATTTCATTGAAAATGTCGATGCCATAGATATGGTCGGTGCCGAACATGGCCGTTTCTTCAGCGATGAATTTCTGCTGGATTTCAGTGTATAAAGGCGACATCGGGTCGAGGAACTTGCACCAGCAGATGCTGTCGAAACCAGCCCAATCGCCCAACGAAGCCAAAGGCGCATCGGGATAAATCCTTGTGATGCAAGCCGGCACATGACCTGCGAAACCTGGCAGCACGGGCTTCATGTTGAGTTCACGCTCACGGGCAACAATCTGCTTTTGCAAGGCCTCCTGATTCTCGAGCCACGACATCGGCAAGGGACCGCCCCAGCGGTCGATGTTCTGCATACGGTGCCAAGGCAAATGCGCCGGCCCGGTGAAATAACTGCGGATTTCCTCGTCGGTCAGACCGAGATCGCTCCAGACTTTGTACCACACGGCTTCCTGTCCCGTAATGGCCAAAGGCAGATTGATGCCGTTCAGAGCCATCCAGTCGATGAAATGTTCCCATTCGTTCCAACTCCACCAAGGCATGGTGTAGCCGTAAGTGCAGTAATTTAGGAAGAAACGTTCCGGAACTCTTGCCTGTTCGCTCACTTTTTCAGGAATGGATGGAAGTTCGGCTGGCATTTCCAACTTGTCGGCCTCAAACCACGAATATTGCGCCTTGCAATAGTATTTCAGGTAATGGTTCAAGCCCACGGCCATTGAGTTGGCGTTGTTGCCACGGATGACGATTTTTCGTCCGACCGATTCCAATTCAAAGCAGTCAACGCTGTCGTTTTCAATGCGTTCCAATTTGAATTTGTCGGCATAATCAGGCACAACGCGGTTCAGCAAACCTTGCATGGCGATGATTTCAGAATCCGTTTCTGGCCTTGCGCATGAAACGCAGAGCAAAAGTCCGATAAAGGCAAAAAGTAAGTTTCTTCTCATAGCGAAATTATTTTGATGCACAAAAATAAGAATCTGAATGATAGGAATGTCAGAATTTTAGTATTTTTGACGAAAATTCATCAACTATGAAAAAATACATGATTTTACTTTGCGCCATTATGATGGCCTTCTCGTCCTGCCACAAGGACAACACTAACAACAGCAATAACGAAAACAATGATGACAACAATCAAAGCGGGAACGATGTTCCGACTTACAGTATTGGAGAATGTTACAAAAACCAAGGCATTGTTTTTCAGACTAATTCGGGTGGCAAACACGGCCTGATAGTCTCGTTTGACGAGGCACGTCTTGCTTGGTGTGTCGAAAGTCAATTGTCGACAAACACTTATGCAACCAATGCTTCAGACGGCTGGAATAACGCCAATGCCATTGTTACAAAACCGAATTGGAAAGAGAATTTCCCTGCTGTGGCTTGGACGGTAAACAAAAACTCAAACTACACCAACGGACAGATTCAGTCAAAACAATGGTATCTGCCTGCAAAAAATGAGTTAAGAAACCTGATACTCAACCAAGAAAAAGTCAATCAGACACTTACATCCTTGGGCTATCCGACTTTGAAAAACAAAACCTATTGGTCAAGTACGGAAATCAGCGCAAAATATGCTTTTTCAGAACAAGAAAATCATGGCGAAATGGCATTATGCGACTCCTTAAAGACCTATCAACATTACGTTAGAGCCATCAAATCATTCTGATTTTATGCTAGCGACAGACAAATACATGCAAATGGCCATCGACGAAGCCCTTTTGGGCATCAACGAAGGCCACGGAGGGCCTTTCGGCACCGTCATCGTCAAAGACGGCGAGGTCATTGGCCGAGGACATAATAAAGTTTTGAAAAACAACGACCCGACTTGTCACGGCGAAATTGATGCCATCCGACACGCTGCCGCCGTTTTAGGCACTTTCGACCTGATGGGCTGCACTTTGTACACCACCGGCGAGCCTTGCCACATGTGCCTTTGCGCCTGTATGTGGGCCAACATCGACCATATCTATTACGGCTGCACCATCGAAGACAACGGCATGATTGGCTTCCGCGACGACAAATTCGACCAGATTTTCAGCGGCAGAGACAAACTCACCCATTTTATGGAGGAACTCGACCGTGAAGCCTGCCTAGAACTTTTTGCGCAGTATTCATCGATGCAACATGAATTGTATTAAACAAAATTAGAAATGAACATATTCCAAAATATCAAAGTCATTGCTTTCGATGCCGATGACACTTTATGGGATAATGAATCTCATTTTCAGCAAGTTGAGAAAGACATGTGTCGTGTGCTTGAAAGATATGCTCCTGCTGAAGAAGTCTCGAAAAGCCTTTTTGCCACCGAAATGGCCAATATGGAAGATTACGGTTACGGTGCCATGGCGTTCACGCTTTCACTGGTCGAGAATGCCATAAAGGTATCGAAAGGCAAAGCCACCGACGATGAAATTCTGCAAGTGCTCAATTTAGGCAGGTCGCTGCTGCACCTGAAAGCCACGCCTTTGGCGGGCGTTGAAGAAGGTTTGTCGGCGCTGAAAGGCAAATTCCGCATGGTGCTTTTCACCAAAGGCGAACTTCTGACCCAGGAACACAAGCTGCAACGCTCAGGCTTGCTGCCTTATTTTGAAAAGGTCGTCATCGTGTCCGACAAAAAGGAAAAGCAATATTTGGATTTATGCAAAGACCTGAACATCAATCCGAAAGAACTGCTCATGGTGGGCAATTCGCTGAAATCAGACATCAGGCCGGCATTGGAAATCGGGGCTTTTGCCGTTCACGTTCCTTTTGAAGTGATGTGGCAGCACGAAGTGACCGAAGACTTCGAGCATCCGCGCATGGCAAGGATTAAGAGTCTGGCTGAATTGCCGGAATTATTGTGAACTTACCGTTAATCTTGATTTATCTCACTCTCTTTTCTTACTCGAATTAAACAAATATAAAATCATGATTATCAGGAAAATCGTCACAGGTGCGCTGAGCAAAATGCGTAGCAGCACTTGACCCATCAGCCTGAAACTGAACGATTCGAGCACGAAAAGCGCGAAATGATGTACCAGCACCATGCAAACGGAATATCTGATGAACCACACAAGTCCTAACTGACTCAAATTAGGTTCCTGAATGCTTTCGAATTTCTGACGCCCGGAAACGAATTTTATGATGCCCGGACGGCAAAACGCCATCAGCGTGGTGGCACCGGCATGAAGTCCGAGCGTGCCCGAAAACAGGTCGACAGCCAGCCCGATGCCGAAACCGCAAAACAGCAGTTGCCATTTCGGCATATTGATGGGCAAAAGCATGACAAACAAGACATAAACGTAAGGATGCACATAGCCGCCCAAACGGATATGATTGACAATCAGCACTTGAAACAGCACCAATGCCACAAATCGTATGATATTTATTATCGTTCTGTTCATAGCGCTTAGAATTTTGCTCTGAGTGAGTCTAGCTCCGTGGCATACAGGTTCCTAATGACATACACATGGCGCAAAGTGGCGAAGTTCGTTGAGAACTTGATTTTTGCGCGGTTCAGGTCGCCACTCGGCGACTGATACAATTCTTCAACGGTTCCCACCATCAGGTCTTTCGGGAAAATCTCGGAATTCGGACCCGTCAAAACGGTGTCGCCCTGCACAAACACAAGGTGCGTGGCAATGTCTTCAACCATGCCGTAACGGTAGTTGCTGGTCGTCCATTTCAAGGTGGCCAGTTCTTGGTTTTTTTTGAAACTCACGCCGACACTCGAATTGCTGTGCAACAGGCTAAGGATGGTGGCGTAATGCGAACTCACATCCAAAACCACACCCACGATGCCATCGGGCGAAACCACACACATGTCGGGCATAATACCATCGTTTTCACCTTTGTTGATGATGATGTAGTTCTTCGCCTGATTGATGCTGTTGTTCACCACTTGGGCCGGAATGTATTCATAAAGCGTGTCGCGCTCATTCACTATATGAGTGCTTTGAGCCGTGTCGACAGCAATTGACAACTGCTGGCGAAGCAGGGCGTTTTCCTCGGCAAGTTGCTCGTTGGTCTTTTTCAGACGGAAATAGTTACCCACATCGCTGCCCCATTCGTAAATCTTTCCCACCACATTGTTGGTCGTGTTCATCACGGCCTGCTTGTGATAGTTCTGACTTCGAGAAAGCATCAAAATACAAATCACTTCGAGAACTATGAAAAGAATGACGAAGTGATTTTTCTGTATGAACCGAATCAGATTCCACATACCTTATTTAATAAGGAATGTAAAGCGGTCGAAGTTCTTCAAAGCGATGCCCGTGCCGCGAGCCACGGCGCGAAGCGGGTCTTCGGCAACGTGGATAGGCAGTTTTGTCTTGGCATTGAGACGCTGATCCAAACCACGGAGCAAAGCACCGCCACCTGTCAGATAAATGCCCGTGCGGTAAATATCAGCCGAAAGTTCAGGCGGAGTTTGTTCCAAAGCATTCAGAACAGCGGTTTCAATCTTCATGATGCTCTTGTCAAGGCAATGAGCGATTTCCGAATAGTTGACCTTGATTTCCTTAGGAATACCTGTCAGCATATCGCGACCCTGAACGGCGTAATCCTCTGGCGGATTGTCCAATTGCGGAACGGCTGCACCGACTTCAATCTTGATGCGCTCAGCCGAGCGTTCACCAACGATAATGTTGTGCTGTTTACGCATATATTCCTCAATATCAGCCGTAAAGTCATCACCTGCAATACGGATTGACTTGTTGTTGACGATACCGCCCAAAGCGATGACGGCAATTTCGGAAGTACCGCCACCTATGTCAACAATCATGTTGCCGGCGGGTTCAAGCACATCAATGCCGATACCGATGGCAGCAGCCATAGGTTCGTGAATCAGACGAACATCCTTTGCGCCAGCCTGTTCAGCCGAATCTTTAACGGCGCGTTCCTCCACTTCGGTAATGCCCGAAGGAATGCAGATGACCATTTTCAGCGAAGGCGGAAACAGGGTATTCTTGAAATTAATCATCTTGATCATTTCGCGCATCATGTATTCAGCGGCCTGAAAATCAGCGATAACGCCGTCACGAAGCGGACGGATGGTCTTGATGTTTTCGTGTGTCTTTCCATGCATCATCATGGCGCGTTTACCGACGGCTATGATTTTTTTCGTGTCACGTTGCAAGGCTACGATGGAAGGTTCGTCAACCACAACCTTATCGTTATAGATAATGATCGTGTTGGCCGTACCCAAGTCGATAGCAATTTCTTTATTTAGGAATGAAAAAGCTCCCATTTTATCAATTATTTATTATTCAATGATTTAAAGATTCAATAATTTAAAATTTAAAAATTTAATATTTGATTATTAGACTTTTGGACAACCGATAACTGTAAACTGATAACCGATAACTGAAAACCGAAAACCAATTATAATTAATGACGGAAGTGACGATAACCGGTAAACACCATGCTGATGCCGTTTTCGTTGCAGCAATCGATGGATTCCTGGTCGCGGACCGAACCGCCAGGCTGAACGATAGCCGTAATGCCAGCTTCGTGAGCCAGTTCCACACAATCCTTGAATGGGAAGAAAGCATCGGAAGCCAAAACTGCGCCGTTCAAATCAAAATTGAATGACTTTGCCTTTTCAATGGCTTGTTTCAGTGCATCGACACGCGATGTCTGGCCGATTCCCGAAGCGCACAGTTGCTTGCCCTTGGCAAGGACAATGGCGTTTGAGCGGCTGTGTTTCACAATCTTATTGGCAAAAATCATGTCTTCGATTTCGGCATCAGTCGGGGCCTTTGTCGTGATGACTTTGAAATCGTCGGCAGTTTCGGTGTGCAGGTCGCGGTCCTGAACCAGATAGCCATTCAAGGCCGTCTTCACGACTTTAGCCTTGTATTGGTCGGCTTTCAGTTTCAGAATGACCCTGTTTTTCTTCGAGAAGAGAATGTCAAGGACACCTTCCTCATATTCAGGAGCCACGATGACCTCAATGAACAGCTTGTTGATGTCTTGCGCAGCATCCAAATCGATTGGACGGTTGCAAACCAACACGCCGCCGTATGCCGAAACCGGGTCGCCGGCCAAAGCATCCAGGTAGGCCTCCTTGACAGTTGGGCGGCAAGCCGTTCCGCATGGATTGTTATGCTTCAAAATGGCAAAAGTCGGTTCATCAAATTCGCGGATGAGGTTCAAGCCGGCATCAAGGTCGAGCAGATTGTTGTACGACAGTTCCTTGCCGTGCAGTTTTTCAAACATTCCGTTGATGTCGCCATAGAAAGTGCCTTTCTGATGCGGGTTTTCGCCGTAGCGCAGGGGCGTTCCTTCTTCTTCACAAACCCTCAGTTGCTGGCTTTCGTCATCCTTGGCAAACCAATTGTAAATGGCGCTGTCATAGTGCGAACTCACGCCAAAAGCGTAGGTTGCAAAACGGCGGCGGTCTTCAAGTGATGTTTCTCCGTTCTGGTTTTCAAGCAGTTGAATTAATTCGCCATAGTATTTTCTTGAAGGCACGATGACTACATCGTTGAAATTCTTTGCACCGGCGCGAATCAGCGAAATGCCGCCGATGTCGATTTTTTCGATGATTCGGCTGTGGTCGTCGGTGGTGGCGACGGTTTCCTCGAAAGGATAGAGGTCGACAATGACGAGGTCAAAAGCCGGAATTTCGTAATCCTGCATCTCCTTTTGGTCGGATTCCAACTGGGTGCGTCCCAAAATGCCGCCAAACACTTTGGGGTGCAAAGTCTTCACGCGACCGCCCAAAATGGACGGGTAACCCGTGAGCGATTCGACGGTTTTCACCGAGTCGTCGATGCGTTTTATATAATCGTAAGTGCCTCCCGTGGAGTAAATCTGCACTCCGTTTTGTTTCAACAAACTGACGATGGTATCGATGCCATCTTTGTAAAATACTGATATTAAAGCAGTTCTAATTTTCTTCAAGGTACAAGATTTTAATGAGAATAATTATGCAAGATTATTAAAAATATGGCAATCGCGCAACGGCATTTTGCTTTTTTTTTAAACAAAATATCAACAGCCTGATTTTGTTTGAAATGGAAGAAAAAATGGAAGTTTTTTAGACGTTATATAGAAAAACAAAATAATTCAATTTTTATTTCACTAAAAATCAACATTTTAAAGATAAAAATCATTCTAAAATAAAAATCATACTTGGAGCAAAGGAAATTCTTCTTATTTTTACAAATTCAAAATTATGCGATGGAAACAAAGTGGATTTTAAACAAACAGGCTGATGCTCAGCAAGTTGCTGAAATCATGAAGGTTCTCAATGTTGACGAGAACCTTGCCACTTTGCTTGTCCAACGTGGAATTACCAACTACGAAGAGTCGAAAATCTTTTTCCGCTCTTCGCTGTCGCAGCTGCACGATCCATTCCTGATGACGGATATGGACAAAGCCGTTGAGCGTGTGCTTCGCGCTATTAATAATGGTGAAAAGGTTTTGGTTTACGGTGACTATGATGTTGACGGAACTACCGCTGTAGCAGTAGTTTACACTTACCTCAAGCCATTCTTCAAGAAGAAAAAGATTGAATTTTACATTCCCGACCGTTACGACGAAGGTTACGGCATTTCACACAAGGGCATTGATTATGCCGCCGATAATGGTTTCAAGCTGGTCATTGCCCTCGACTGCGGCATCAAGGCCGTTGAGCGTGTGGAATATGCCAACGAGCGCGGCGTCGATTTCATCATTTGCGACCATCACCGTGCCGGCGATGTTATTCCGAATGCCGTTGCCGTGCTCGACCCGAAACGCCCTGATTGTCAGTATCCATACGATGAACTTTCAGGCTGCGGTGTCGGTTTCAAACTGATTACGGCTTTGGCCATGCGCGGTTTGGGCACCATGGAACAGGTCTACGAATTGCTCGATTTGCTCGCCGTCAGCATTGCCGCTGATATTGTCCCGATTACGGGCGAAAACCGTGTTTTGGCCTATTTCGGTCTGAAACAGTTGAACAAGCGTCCGCGTCCGGGCATTGAAGCCATCTTGCAACATGCCAACATTCGTCGCCGCGATGATGATGCCGAAAACATCGAAGACGAAAATGTCCTGACAAGAGAACTGACAATCAGCGATTTGGTGTTCCTTATCGGGCCTCGTATCAATGCGGCTGGACGTATAGACAAGGCTTCCGATTCCGTCCGTCTGCTCATTGCCGATAAACAGGAGCACGCCGAAAAACTTGCGGCTTCCATCAACGATTTGAACGACATGCGCCGCGAGTTCGACAACAATATCACGAAAGAGGCACTCGACATGATTGCCGCTGATGAGCAACTTCACAATGCGGCAAGTACGGTCGTTTTCAATGAAAACTGGCACAAAGGCGTCATCGGGATTGTGGCTTCGCGCCTTACCGATTATTATTACCGCCCGACCATCGTCTTGACAAAAGCCGGCGACTTGGTGACAGGTTCGGCCCGTTCCATCAAGAATTTCGATATATACGATGCCATCGACAACTGCGCCGATTTGCTGGAGCATTTCGGTGGTCACAAATATGCTGCAGGACTTTCCATGCGGCCCGAAAACCTGGCCGAATTCCAGCGTCGTTTTGAAAAATATGTGCAAGAAAATCTCACTGCTGAAGATTCAGTTCCCGAAATTGAAGTCGATCTGAAAATCAATTTCAGCGACATCACGGCCAAATTCATGCGCATCCTGAATCAGTTTGCACCATTCGGGCCTGGCAACCTCGCTCCGATTTTCTGGACCGACAACGTTTACGATACTGGCGCATCGCGTCCCGTCGGCGGTCATCGCCACCTGAAACTGAGTTTGGCTCAAGAAGGCGATAAGGAATTGGGAATCAGTCCGTTCTCTGGTATAGCTTTCTCGAAAGGCGACCTTTATGACCGCATCCATAGTGGCGAACCTTTCAGCATTTGCTATCACCTTGAATACAACACCTGGCAAGGCAAAACCACGCTGCAACTGAATGTAAAGGACATCAAGTTCAAGGAGGATTTGTAAACGCTGTTTTTTAATTTCTTCAATTATTTTTCGATTGATTTAATGGGAAAAACATAGAGACGCAGCACGCTACGTCTCTACGTATCAATATCTTACAACCCTATTACCAAACCAGCACCATGCCGCCGCCTTTTGCAAGATGGACTTTCACTTTATTGCCCATCACTTGAGCGGTTTCCGAAACGTAATCCTTTGCCACATTGTTGGCGTTTGGACCGTCGCGGTAAATGTGTCCCGATTTGGCACCGCCGTTCAATGGTTTAAGGTCGATGACCAAATCGCGCTCCTCCCAATTGGTAATGGCACCGATGTACCAGCGGAAATCTTTCTTTCGTGCAACGACAATGTATTCGCCGACCTTGCCATCGAGGACAACCGTTTCGTCCCAAGTTGTCGGCACGTTGGCGATGAACTGCGTACATTCGTCTTCTTTCAAATAGTTTGTCGGACTGTCGCAAAGCATATTGAACGGCGATTCAAAAATCACATATTCAGCCAATTGGCGACAGCGCGTACCTTGGCTCATCGGCTCGGTGTAAATGGCGCGGAAATTGTTTTTGTTGGCATTGTTCATGGCACCTTGCGTGAAATCGAATTGGCCGGCCACCATGCGGATAAAAGGAATAGTCACTTCGTAGGTCACCAAATCGTCATCATTGTCCCATTTGGCTTGTTCCAAACCGAAAACACCTTCATAATTCAGCACGTTTGGATAAGTGCGGCTCAAACCCGTCGGTTTGTAAGCGCCGTGAAAATCAACGAAAAGATGATATTTTGCTGCCGTTTCAGCCATGCGGTAATAGAAATCGACCACTTTCTGATCGTCGCGGTCCATGAAGTCGACCTTGAAGCCTTTCACGCCTATTTCAGAATAGTATTTGCAGACGTTTTCCATGTCTTTGTCGATGGCCGCATAGCCAGCCCAAAGCACGATGCCCACATTGCGTTCCTTACCGTAATTGACCAATTCCTGCAAATCGATTTCGGGCACGACCTGCATCAAATCAGCCTGCAAATTGACAGCCCAACCTTCGTCCAAAATGACATATTCGATGCCATATTTGCTGGCAAAATCAATGTAGTATTTATAAGTGTCGTTGTTGATACCTGCCTTGAAATCAACATTATAGATGTTCCAAGCGTTCCACCAGTCCCAAGCCACTTTGCCGGGTTGAATCCACGAAACATCGCTTACGCGGCAAGGCGAAGCCAGCTTGTAAACCATGTCGCTGTCGGCCAATTCGGCATCGTTTTCGGAAATGACGATGCAGCGCCAAGGGAAATTGCGTTTGCCTTGCACCTTTGCAATGTATTTTTCGCGCTCAGTGACGACATATTGCAAATTGTTGTGTCCGCCTTGGATTTCCGTTTTCGGATAAGCGGCATGAATGGCCGAAAACCCCGTTTTCCCCGTTTCATTGCGGAGCAACAAACCCGGAAAATCTTCCAAATCCGATTCGGTGATGACGGCTTTCTTGCCATCTTTCAGTTCAACCATAGCCGGCAGAAAAACCAGCCTATCGGATTCCATTTTACTCAATGGAGTTATAGTATAAAGGTTTTCGAACGATGTAAAGAACTGTTGCTGAATGAAATCGCCATCGCCTTTGCGTGCATTGACGTATGGAATGCGAGCCGTATAGTCAGCATCAAAATTGAAATCGGCGTTTTCGTTTTCAATGATGATTGGCTTCTTGAAATCCGTCACGAAACGATAGGCAACGCCATCGTTGTAAGCACGGAAAACAACGCTGTAATTGCCTTTGAAAGACAAGCTCATTTCGCAATAATGATTATCTATTTCGTTGCGTTTGTAAAAGTTAGCTGCAATTTTTTCAGTGTTTTCAACTGTCTTTTCCGATTTCAGAATTGGTTTTTCGCCCAAAACGGTTCCGTTGTCAAGTTTCATGGCAATGGCCGATTCGGCAAGAACTACAGTGCCATTATGCGTTACGGAATAGGTCAGATTATCGCCCACATTCACTTTTATAGTAATGTCTTTGTCAGGCGATTGCAGCGTGAATTGCTTCTGGGCAAAAAGATTTGCCGAAAGTAAAAGCATCACGGATAATAACAAAGTATTGATTTTCATTGTATTGATTATTGAATAGTTATCTGTTTCCAAAAAGTTTTAGAGAATAATGTTAGAAGCGAGAAAAGCTCAACCCTACCAAAAAGCATGAAAAAAATCAGCACCCATTTCCCGATTTGTGGCAGAAAAGCATACGAACCGTAAGGCCCGACCTTGCCGATGCCCATGCCGATATTGCTCAAAGTGGCGACGGAAACGCCCAAGGATGTATCGAAATCGACACCCAGAATGCGGAAAATCACGACACCGATAATGAAGACGAGAAAATAAATGAAGACAAAAGTCATGCTCTTGTAAATCGTGCTTCTGGAAATCGACTTGTTATTGATTTTCACAGGAATAAGGGCATTGGGATGAATGAGACGCTTCAATTCGACGTAGGTGTTTTTCACGAAAATCAGGTGCCGTTGCAATTTCACGCCTCCCGAAGTCGAGCCTGAACAGGCACCGATAAACATCAGCATAAACAACATGACCCACAGGAAATTAGGCCACAACATGTAATCGCTTACGAAAAATCCAGTTGTCGTGATGCACGAAACGACGCTGAAAAACGATTCCCTGAAAGCTGCACCGAAACTCATTTTTGAAATGAAAATCAGCGATAAGGCGATGATCGTGCCAATACCTATTATATAAGTGACAAAAGCCTTAAATTCCTGGTCTTTGAAAATGGAAAACGATTTCCAACTGACGGAAAGCAGGAGAAGCGAAAAATTACAGCCCGATATAGCCATGAAAACCGTTACAACGACTTGCGAATAATCGGAAAAAGCCGCCATGTTGGCATCGCGGGTCGAGAAGCCTCCCGAACTGATTGTCGTCATGGAATGGCACAAGGCATCGTACCAATCCATGTCACCCAAATAAAGCAGCAATGTCTCTAATAAAGTGAAAAACAAATAGATAAACCATATTCTATGCGCCGTATGCATGATGCGTGGATGCAGTTTGTCGGAAGTTATGCCATTCATTTCGGAAATGAAAAGCTGCATTCCGCTCATGCTCAGGAAAGGCAAAATGGCGACTGTGAAAACGACAATGGCAAGACCGCCCAACCATTGTGTCATGCTGCGCCAAAACAAAATGTCTTTCGCCACAGAATCGATATTGGTCAGCATGGTGGCACCCGTCGTGGTGAAACCCGACATGGCTTCAAAGAAAGCATCCGTGAAATTTGGTACGGCATTGCTCAGCAAAAAGGGCAGACCGCCAAACAACGACATAACTAACCACGACAGCGAAACAACCACAACGCCTTCATGGTCAGTAGGTTTTTGGTCTTTGTGTTTCCGCGTTGAGAAAATGGCAATAAAGCCTGTCATCAAGGTCAAAATGGCAGAAAACGGAATGCTAAAAGCGTTCAGGCCGTGATGGAAATAAGTCACAGGAATCACCGAAAGCATGAACAAGCCCTCGATGAGCAGCATGTAGCCCTCGATGCGGACAATGATGGGAATATTTAGCTTTAACTTGAAACTCATTCAATTTTTAGGGTTGTTAGTTATTGGTTATCAGTTTTCGGTAATCAGTTTTCCATGAAACTTCTGAAACTTTGAAATATGAAACTTTCACCTTTGGACCGCCGTTTCGACAAGCTCAACGATCTGACTACTCCTAACTCCTAATTCCTCACCCATCACTTTAAATTAATAGAATAGTCTTTCGACCGCCGGAATGCCGCTCGGCAAAGCCAACACAACAACATGGTCATCGGTCTCGATTTGGAAATCTTCAGTTGCAATGTAACTTTCACCGTCGCGCGTAATGCCACAAATGATGGCATCGTCAGGCATTTGAAGCTGGCCTATCACTTTTCGCGTGACAGCGGAGCCAGCCCTCACTTCAAATTCCACGATGTCGGCATCAATGCCACTCAAGCATTTCAATGATGAAACTTTTGCCCCCAAAGTGTATTTTACCATGTAGCTCGCCGTAATCAGTTTCTTGTTGATGATGGAATCAATGCCAATGTTTTGCGAAATGTCGATATAGTCGATGTTTTCAACCAAAGCTATGGTCTTTTTCACTCCGAAAGTCTTGGCCTGTAGGCAAGTAAGGATGTTCGTTTCAGTGTTGTCGGTCACAGCGATAAAGGCATCCATATTCTTGATGCCCTCGTCTTCCAGCAAATCGAGGTTACGCACATCGGCGTTGACCACCAAGGCCTCCGAAAGATAGTTGGTCAAATCCATGCAACGTTCCTTGCTTTTTTCCAAAATCTTGATATTCAAGTCTTTCTCAAGACGCTTTGCCGTAATTCTGCCTACACGGCCACCGCCGGCAATCATTACGTTATGCACATTAATCTGGCGTTTTCCGCTCAAATGAATAATGTCCTTGATGGCATGAGGCTTCGTGACAACATACACCATGTCGCCGATTTGGAACTTGTCATCACCTCGCGGAATGAAAGTGTTCTGACGACGGTGTATGGCCGCAATACGGAAATCAATATGCTGATACTGATCATCAACTTCATCGACGGTTTTGCCAAGTATTTCAGCTGACGACTCCAATTTCACCATGAAAAGCTGTAGTTTTCCGCCTGAAAAATCGTAGGTTTCAAGCGAAGCATTCTGTTTCAGAAGCGAGATAATTTCCTGTGCAGCAATGTCTTCAGTTGATAATAAACCATCAATGCCCAAATCCTGATACATGCGCCACACATCGGGATTGAGGTTTTCCATCGTATTGACACGCGCAATGACTTTTTTTGCGCCCATTTTCTTTGCCAAGATGCCAGTCAGCAGGTTGATATGTTCGTCGTGGACAACCGCAACCACTAAATCGGCCTTCTTCACGTTGGCACGTTGCAAGACGGAAGTCGAGGTTGAATCGCCCGTAATGGTCATCAAGTCGCTGTGCGATTCCACTAACTTCAGCAATTCCTCGTGCGGGTCGACAATCGTAATATTGTGATTGCTACGCACTAAGGCCTCCGCCAAATGCAAACCGACTTCACCATCTCCAGCTATGATAATATCCATTTTTCTTAATTTATTTGGACTGCAATTTTAGGAAAAAAACATTTGCTTCGCTTGAAAAACGTGGATTTTTTGATTTGAGATATTGGCTTCTGGCTGTTGGCTTGGCTTCGCCGTGGGTTTGGCTTACACCCATCACCATTCACTCGTCACCATTAATCCACCGTTTCGACAAGCTCAACGGGCTGTATAATCCATTACCATTCACTAATAACCAGTCATCTTGAACTTATCGCTGGATGATTTTCGCAACATGAGTTTCCATTGAGGTTTTCACCTTTATAAGATATAAGCCTTGCTTGACGGAGTTGGACAAATCGCCAATTTCAAGATGTTGCAAACCGGCTTCAAGACGGCCAAAATCCTTTGAATAGACAAGGTTTCCTGCCATCGAATAGACTTCCATCGTCACAAATTCGGCTTCTTTCAGCGTAAGTTCTGCATAACTCGTTTCCGTCAGCGGATTACCGACAATATGCAAAGCCTTGTTTTCCCTGGCAAATTCGTTGAGGCCAACGCCTGAAAACTCGTAAGCACCCATATCAATCTTTCCATTGCTGACGCGTGGCATTCCGTCCAAATCGAAGCCGTTTAAAACTTCAGGATTGGTGTTCGGGTCGCCGGCATCGCGGCAAGGACTCTCTGCCGAAAGACGGAAGTCAAAGTTTTGCTCATCGGCAAACAACGGGTCGGCATCAATCATGTTTTCATAGACTGTTATGTGTTCGAAGCCACTAATGGAATCCAAACCGCCTTGAACCAAACCATTATAAAACAAAGGTGCATCGGGTTCGAAAGTCCATACCCACATCTGCACATTGGGCATTTCGGGATGAACATTGTAATTGCCTTTTACAATAATGTTGCGCATCACGGGACTGCTGTTTTCATAGAAAAATATGCCTCCGCAGTTGACACCGTCGGACGAATTGCCGACGACAGTAATGTTGCTCACTTCGGGTGAGGCATTCGAAAAAGCCAAGCCTCCGCCAAAATGTCCGGCATGGTTGTTGGCAAACAGACAGTTCGATATGGAACATACCTTGTCGTTGCAGCGCATGATGTAAAGTCCGGCACCATTCAGGCCGATATTGTCTTCAAAGACAGCCCTGTCGATTATCACCGAACAGCTATCCAGACTCAAGGCGCCACCAATGCTGATTTCGCCGTAATTGTTGCGGAAATCCATGTCGGTCATTTCCACGTCGCAATTGATGAAACGCAGGCCGCCGCCATACATGAAATAAAGGTTGTCCTTGGTGTAGAGCTTGTTTTCGCTCACGCTGCAATTGCTCATCTTCACATTGGAATGTTCGGCATTGAGCGCGCCGCCATGTTCGCGGGCAAAATTGCAACGCAAAACACTGTTTGTCAGTTCCACATCTTCGCAATTGATGATTTCCAACGCGCCGCCGTGCTGACGCAAGGTGTCGGCTGCCTTGCCGTATTGGAAAACGCAATGGTCGAATTTCGCCTGCTGCGCCAAATCCAACGTGATGCCGTTCCATCCGCCACGACCTGAATTGTAAATGTGAAACCCCGTCGTGTCGGGTACGGTGAAAACTACCGGTTCATCTTCCGTTCCCAAAGCCGAAATGGAACCTTTACGGACTGAAATGCCGTAAAATCCGTTGAAAACTACCGTTGTCCCTGAAGAAATTTCCAAGGTTTCCTGGACATAAACATCGCCGGTAACAAAAACAGTATCAGCGTCCCAAGTGCCCGACTGCAAGCCGCTCACTTCAATGTTTTGCGCTTTTGCCAGCAACGAAGCCATGACGAAAAGCAGTAAAAATTTGATTTTCATAATGTATGTGTGTTATTTGTTATTAATTCGTTTTTAATGTCATTGTTACTTGTGCTCCGGCGTCAGCCATGATGCCAATTAAACCAGCCAAAACTTTGTCGTTTTTGTCGAAAGTCACGGTGTAGGTGGTAAGGTTTTGTGACTTGTCGCTACTTGACCCCATGTGCTGTATGTCATAATCGTATTTCGTCTGCATATTGACTAACGCAATGGCGGAAATGCCTAATGCCAGTTCTATTTTATCTGCAATGGCTTGTGTCATAGGTCTTTTGCCTTTGACAAGTTCATTCAAATGAGAGCGTTGCATACCTATTTGTTGTGCAAAATCCTTTTGGCTTATGCCGCGTTCTTCCAGTTCATACATCAGGATTTTTCCAGGATGTGTGGCTGTCCAAATTGTCGTGTTGTCATTTTCCTTTTCCATAGTGTGTGTTGTCTAATTCTATCAATGTGATGATAAATCCTTCTTCCGTTTCCCGAAACAAGAGTCTTTCAACCCGATTGTTGAAAACTCTAACGGAGCTTAAATCGATATGTTTTAGTTTTTCGTAATGTAAGAAACTAAATTGCGCCAAATCATTTGCTTTTTCTACAGAAGACATGGTGTTGTAAATATCTGCGAGTTTTTGCGTAAACTTCTTGTCCCGCGCAAATACTTTATATTTTCCATGGTTCGTGCCTGTCTTTATCAATTCTTCCAAATCGGTTTCTTCAAAGAGAACTTTCATCCGTTTAAATTTAAATGCAAAAGTAATAATAATTCCCAAATTCGGGAACTTTTATCATTGTTTATCAAAATTATGCTATTAAAATAATGTTGTCAACATATAGTTTTCGGATTATTTTTGGAATCACATTTTTTATTTTTCATTGTAAATCCGATTAATCCATAAGGCAAAAAACTTGTCCGTAACCGAATATTCCTGGTGGATTTCAGTGATATAGCCTTGCATAAGTAATTGTTTAACTGCCGATTGCACTGAACTTGCCGAAGGCAGGTTGTGCTTTTTTGAAAAAGCCATCGAAGTCAGGCCTGTTGCCGTTCCTTCCTGGGCGATGGCATAAAGCAATGGTTTTTGCTTTTCCGAAATGCCCGAAAGGATTTCCTTGTAGGTGGTCTCCTTATCATTCAAAATGAATTCAATGGAATCGTTGACGATGGACATGTCGCAAGTCTTTCCTTTCGCCGTATAGGAAAATGCCTCGTTGAAAACCTTCTGCATATAGAAAGTGTGACCTTTAAATAAATTGTAGACATATTCGATAACATCCTGATTCACATTGCGTTGAAATTCGTTGAATAGCCGAATTACAAAAGTCCTGTAGGTTTCGAAAGGTATTTCTTTAAGTTCAAGAATGTCAGCGCTTTGGTAAAAAGGTTTGGCCGATGAAGTAAACATTTCCTGCATGATGCTTCTTTCGCTTCCAGCAAACACAAAACGACAGTTCTGCATATTCTGAATGTGACTTCGGAGCAAGGCCTCTATGTTTTTTTCAGGATAATGCGTTATCTGCTGGAACTCATCTATCGACATGATGCAGGGTTTGGAAGCGGTTTCCAGATAGTTGAAAATCTCTTCCAGAGTGAGTTCCGGGTTAGCGATGTCGCCCAATTCCAAACCGAAAGCAGGACTTCCATCCAAAGAATCGATGCTGAACTTGCCACTGATGGATTTCAAGGCCTGAATAAAGCCCTTAACCAATCTTTTTCCTTTTGGAACCAGTTCCTTATAGATGCTCCGGCCAAGATTATAGGTAAATTCCTTTAGGTTTGAAGTGTGTAAAATGTCGACAAAAAACGTGAAATATTCGTTTTTTATTGCCTCGTTATCATAGCAAAAATGTATCAATCCCGTTTTTCCCATTCTGCGTGGAGAGATGAGAACGACATTGTTTCCATTGCTCAAAGCATGGATAAGTTTCTGTGATTCAACCTCTCGGTCACAGAAATAAGTGGCAGGTATTTTCCCCATTACCACAAAAGGATTTCGGACGTTTGCCATAGTCGAATATAATTACGCTGCAAAAATAATTATTTTATCAAGATTATGCTGACAAAATAATTCTGTCGACATAAAAACAGATGTTAATCTGCAAAAATCGAAGAATTGTCGGCAAATTCAAAATGAATTGCTACTTTTGCAGCTGTATTTTCATATATGCTGCGGCAGTAGTGGAAACCGAAGGCAGGCAATTTAAATGTCAGTTTTTTTCATTTTGCCGACACAATTAGAATAGATAGAATGAACGAGACGACACAATTATTCAAAACTCTTCCCGAATTAAGCAGAATCGGTTCTTTCGGTTTTTTGTTCGGTGCCATCCTGATAGGCGTTTTCCTTTCCCTTTTCATCAATATGGGGCCGGCGTTCCTTACCTTGGTCCAGACCAGTCTTCACTATGATTTCAGGTCGGCTGCGTGGTTTGCTCTGGGTGTCTTGGCAAACGATGCTATGATTATTTCGCTTTGCGTCCTGACTTCGGTTCAGGTCGTTCTGACAAGCCATCAGGAAATACAACTGTTTATCATCGGCGCGGGAATAATCCTGCTCATATTTGGTCTTTACACCTTCAGGCGAAAAGTCGATGAGGAGAAGGTGCAGCAGCAAGTCGATGAGAACGAGAAAAAGACACAGGCCATTCTTGAGAAGAAAAATCCCAAACGTCCAGGTGGCATATTTTTCGGCAAAGGCTTCGCTATGAACATCTTGAATCCATTTGTTTGGTTTTTCTGGTTTTCAGCCGTGGCTGTTGTTGCTGGTAATACGGGTGGAAGTAAAATCAATACCTTGTTGTTTTTCGCCATTGCTCTGGGTTCTTGTCTTGCCGTTGATTTGCTCAAGGCGAAAGGAGCTTCCGCGCTGAAAAGGTTTTTCAATTCAAACCGAATCAACATTATGAACAAAATGGTTGGAATTGCGTTGATGCTGTTCGGATTGTATTTCATCATTGTCAAAGGAATATTAGCTATATCTTAAATTATGGAAATCGTAAAAGTCAAATCAAACTGGTGGTCATTCGTCTTCAGCGGACTGATTGCCATTATTTACGCCTTGTTAGCCTTGTTAGTGCCAGGCGAATTGGCTCAGACCATCGTTAAAGTGTCGGGCATCATCATAGTCTTAATCGGTGTCGTATGTTTATTAATAGCCATGCGTCGCAAACGTAACACATTGCCTTGGGGAATGCTTCTTTTCGAATCAATTGTGCTTCTAGCATTAGGAGGAGTGGCTTTTTTCTGGTCGACGGCTACCATAAAACTCATCATCTTTGCCATCGGATTATGGTCGGTCATCATTGGCACTTTCATGCTTCTGGTGATTCTTAGTGCAAGAGACATCATGATTAATAGAGGTTTTTTCATTTTCTGCGCCATCCTGAGCCTTTTGTTCGGCATTCTGCTTCTTATCAATCCGTTTGAATCGGCGACTGTATTTGTCATCATTTCGGGCATTATCGCCATGGTTTTCGGCATTATTATGATGATGTTCGGCTTTGCCGTCCGCAAAGTCGATGCGGATGTGAAGGTGATTAGTGAAAACCAGGAAAATTCCTGATTCCAATAGTATATTTGTTTGTAGAGGTCTCTATTGTTTTATTGGAAACCGTCTTGTGTTTGTGATTTTATGGCGTTCAGAAACGCATGGTGTGTTTCTTAGCGTTTCGTTCAATTGCTTCGATTTATCGTTGGCGAGGCAGACTATGTGTGCAACGTCTCTACATGACAACTACTCAACAATTAAACAAATAAACATCAACAATCCTCTTCAAATTCAATCATTCTGTTCAGTGTCTGACAGAAATCACGAGTGGTCTGAAATTCTTCTAAAGCCCACTCAACCAGGCGTTTGCTGTAGAGCATGTCTTTTGGAATTTCACGTTCCAAGAGCCAGTCGCGATGCTTGAAAAGTTCGGCCTGCGGATGGTCTTTCGGATAGCCGTTCGGCACGCGCACCATGTTTCTTGAAGTGTCGCAAGTGAAATGCTTGGCTTTTTTGATGGATTTCACCAAAGGCTCGGCATCAAAGAGTACGCCATCACGGATGCTTTTCAGCATGGCCGTATCGGGACAATACATGCCTGTGCAAAGCATGTTTCGGCCCAAATATTCGGCACCTTCGGGTTCGATATGGAAGTAGTAGCCTGATTTCATCGACTTCTTTCCGCCAGGGCAAACGAACACGCCGAAATGGGTCTTGTAAGGTCGTTTGTCGGACGAAAAGCGCGTGTCGCGGTAGAAACGGTAGGTGCAGTCTTTCAATGTCAGGCCTTGACAGGTTACGTCGAATTTCTGCACGCCGGCGATGATCTGCTCGGCTATCTCGTTAAACTTGCCTTGCGCTTTCAGATATTCATCCTTGTGCTCCTGAAACCACTGACGGTTGTTGTTGTGCAATATGCCGTCGAGAAATGCAAATATGTCTTCCATAATGAGGATTTAAAGATTTAAGATTTAAAGATTTAAGGCTGCGCAGCCTCACGTTGTTTATTCGGCAAAAATAGTCAATCTTTCAGAACCACAAAACAAAATTCTATTGCAACACATGCAGCCAGAAAGCAGGTCCGACAGCCGAGATTTTCTCCCATGCGCCTTGGCTGGCATCTCTGCCACACATATTGTTCAGGAATGTGCCGGCATAGCCGATTCCGTCAGGGTTGTAGCCTTCGGTTTCCTGCTCAACTTTTTGAGGCTCAGCTTTGTAGTGAACCTTCACCAATTCAAGCGTTACTGCAATTTCGCCTTGAACCACAATGTTGTATGGCAAAAGGTTGACGCATTTCTCGTATTCCGACTCGTTGTCCGTCAACGTGACATAAATGTTTTCTTTCAACACATTCGTAAATTCCTCGCCATCAACTTGATAGATATTCACACGCATCAAGGCGTAATCGATATTGCCGAAAGTCACTGCCTGAAAATTGAAATCCTTCAAAAGCGACGGCTTCTTCTTCGACAATTTCAACATGGTTCCAAATTCGTAGCCGAGATGGCTGGCATTATCTTGAAACTGAACTATATTGTTGCCTGCATGTCCGACTTTCCTTTCGCGCATTTTCCCAACCGAAACCGTAACTTCCTGCAATTCATAGATTTCAGGAACGAGCAGCAAAGTGTCGACACGTTTTCCGAATGAATTAACGGCAACGTTTTTTTTCTGATAGCCGATGCGCGAAAAGGTCAAATCATGTTTTGCCAGACTGTCGGGAACGGCCAACACGAAACGCCCGTTTTCATCAGTGACGGTGCCGATGTTCTTTTCCATAATGCCGATATTCGCATATTGGACAGGCTTTTGCGTCTTCGCATCCATCAGGAAGCCTTGTATGTCAATGGATTGTGCGTTTAGTGCCAAAAACATGACGCACGAAATCAATGTTAATGCTATCTTTTTCATATTCGTTAGTTTTTGCTTTTGGCTACTGGCTTTTAGCTGCTGGCTCAATAATCATTAAAATCAAGTCTTGACTTTTTTAATGAACCAATGGAGCCAGCAGCCAAAGGTCAAAAGCCAGTAGCCATTATTCCTCCTCCCGATACTCCAAAATGTCTCCAGGCGTGCAGTCCAAATGTTTGCAGATGGCATCCAAAGTCGAAAAGCGGATAGCCTTGGCCTTGCCCGTTTTCAGAATGGAGAGATTGGCTATGGTGATGCCGACTTTTTCGGCGAGTTCGCTCAGCTGCATCTTGCGCTTGGCAAGCATCACGTCTAAATTCACGATAATCATGGCTCAAATGGTTAGATTGTTTTCCTCAACAGCTTGTGATGCAACCTTATACATCATGGCAAGAATCAGAATGATGAATGGTGTGGTGAAATTGTCGTGGTTAAAGTAGATGCTGTTGAAACCATAAAGGAAAGTGGAATTCCTGTTGACGGCCATATAAATGAAATCGGCAAATGCCATCCAATAGAACAGCTTCACGTTGCTTTTCGGAAAAACCACGCCCTCTTTGATGCCTTTCAGGATGTTGCAAACGGCCTTCACACACAGCCAAATCATGACAATTGTACTTATCACATATAATATGAAATATATGATTTTCGCTTTGGTGTGCGTGCTCCAATCCATTATTTTCAAGCCTACCATTTTGCCGAAGAAATCATGATTCGGAGCGAGGCTCATTGTTAGGAAATGCCCCAGCATCACCAATGCCCAGATGCCGCACAAGGCCAAGGCGATGATGCAAACCGTTCTGATGTTTTTGAAAGTTTTCTGTTTCATAATTCGATAAATTTTTATTGTTAAACGATGCGCAAAAGTAAAACTATTTATCGAATAACAATAAAATATTATCAAAATTTGGTAAATTTATATTCTTTCTAAATAAGAAACGAAAAACTGAAACTCAGATAATGGATTTTTCCATAATTTTGTGTGCTGAAAAATAACTTCAAAATTCGAATTAGAATATGATTTTAGCCAAATTAACTGATAGCAGCCGTTACGAAAACCTGCATCCAATGTTCAAGCAATTGTTTGATTATGTGAAATCAAACGATTTGATGAACAAGGATTTGGGAAGAATCGAACTGCAAGGCAGCGATTTGTTCATCAACAATTCCGAACCGACATTATTGAGCAAGGAAAAACAGGTTTTGGAAGTCCATCAGCAATATATTGATGTTCATATTCCGCTGAATGGCAACGAAATAGTGGGTTGGAAAGCCCCTAGCGATTTGCACGAACCGATGCATCCTTTCGATGTTGAAAAGGATTTCGCAGTCTATGACGAACCTGCATCAACTTATTTTGAAGTGAAGCCAGGCGAGTTTCTGATTGTTTTTCCGGAAGACGCCCACGCGCCCATCATCGGCGAAGGCAAGTTGAGGAAATTAGTCGCAAAAGTGAAAATAAGTGGAAAGTGAAAGAGTTAGGAGTGAGGAATTAGGAGTTAGGAGAATTTAGCTCCGTGAGGCTGTAAACCGATAACCAAAAACCGTAAACCGAAAACCGATAACTGATAACTATATAAAAAATGAACAATCACAAAATAGGTATCGACCTGACCGTCAGTCCATTTGGAAAGGTCAAAGATGAAGATTACAAACTGGCCGTTTTGCCTTGGGGCGCAACCGAACCTCACAACCAGCATTTGCCCTATCTGACCGATTGCATCCTCTCTCAGGAAGTTGCCTTGGATGCAGCTAACCGCTTGTTTGAACAGACTGGCTTGCGTGCAATGGTTTTGCCTCCCGTTGCCATGGGCGCACAAAACCCCGGTCAGCGCGATTTGAAGTTTTGCATTCATTATCGTTACGAAACGCAGAAAGCCATTTTGAGCGACTTGGTGGCTTCCTTGTATCATCAGGGCTTCCGTAAGTTGGTCATTATCAATGGTCACGGCGGCAATTCCTTCAAGCCTATGATTCGTGATTTGGCCGTCGATTATCCTGATTTTCTGATTGCTTCTACGGAGTGGTACACCATTGTTCCACCGCAAGGTTACTTTGAGAAAAAGGATGACCACGCCGGCGAACTGGAGACCTCGGTGATGATGCACTATCATCCCGAATGGGTGAATCTTGCCGATGCAGGCGAAGGCAAGTCACATCCTTTTGCATTGCAATCGCTGAACGACAAGACGGCTTGGGTGCCGCGAAACTGGTTGAAAGTCACCAATGACACAGGTATTGGCAATCCAAAGAAAGCCTCTGCCGAAAAAGGTTGCCGCTATGCCGAAGCCGTGGTGGAAAGGTTGGTAGCCCTGTTTAAGGATTTGGCTGAGAATGAGGAGATTTATTGAATTGAATCGTAAGATATTCTGAGCATTTTTTGATATGTTTTTAGTTCATAAATACTAACTATTTTAGATACAACAAAATAGATAGTGATTTTTTACTCTAATTAAATCATAAATAATTATTAATCAATATTATATATATTTTTTTCAAGAATTAAAACATATAAAATCACTCAAAATATTGATGGAAAACACTCATAATTCAGCTTATTTTTCTTGTTTTTGATTGGATTTTACTCATTTTTCAAACCTTTTTCTGCAAATATTTAGCAGAACACGGTACATTTGCTTTTACTGTTTTTTTAGCAATTTTTTTTGTTTTTCCGTTTGAGTGAGCGAAAAATCCCTATTTTTGCCCCCGTATTACATACGAAAACGACAGGCCAATAACCTGTTCACATAGAGCTGACGCTCTTATTCTCTTGGATGGAAATCCGGAAAATTTCTAAAGCACAGAGAATAAGTATAGCGGATAGTTCACGCTTTAGGCGTGAATTGTATCCTATCTTATTTAGTGCAAGGTCATTTCCGGAACCCCCATTCAAAATAAGCTTCAAAAGGACAATTCCGCCTTATTAATCATTTCGCGGGAAAGTCAAGTAAAACAGGCAGTTGCAGTCATCGGGCTGTGACTTAGGAGGCGAAGCTGTGGAAAGGGGTTTGGAAACGAACCCGACATAAATGCCATCCTGCCAATATCACCATTGGACAACGTAATTCCTACTGAGTACTGAACCTAACTAACGTGAGTTCGATATAAGTAATCAAAAGATAGTCAATTGGTTATCGGAATAGGTTTCAATTGAGATAGAGGGCTTCTTGGGGAAGAAGCAGTATGCGGCGATGGCGGCGACGGCGTTGACGATGAAGTTGTTGAACGAGCGGTGTCTCGAATGTTCCAGCTGCGCGATGTTCTTCAGTTCGTCGTTGACCGACTCGATGACCGCCCTTTTGCGAAGCAGTATCTTGTCGGAGACGCTCATCAGGCAGTTCTTCATGTTGTTCTTCACCTTGGTTATCAGCTGAATGCCGTCGACAAACAGTTCCTGGAACAGCTCTTTTGATATGTAGCCTTTGTCTGCGACCAGCTTCCCGTAAATCTCCTTCACGAAGTCCATGGACTTCAGCGGCTCGCGGTCGTCAACGTCGGCTGGAGTGAACATGAAGGAGAGGATTTCGCCCTTCTCGTTGATGATCAGGTGCAGCTTAAATCCGAAGAACCACCCCATCGAGCACTTCCCGCGGGCGGCGATGCCCTTGAACACCTTGTGGCAGTGTATGCGCTGGTTTTTGCACACCCGCATGGATGTGGAATCCACGAAGCTGATGCCCGTACACTTGCCCAAAAGCACGTGCTTGACGAATACGAGCAGCAGCAGTGCGACTTCACGCTCCAGCTCCACGGCCAGTTCACCGTTTCGGGCACAGGCAAGGTGGTCATCAGCAACGCCCTCGGCCAAACCGTAAAGGAAATGGAAATCGATGGCAAGCAGATGATTGAACTGCCTGCGGGAATGTATTTCGTGCAGGTGAATGGTTTGGTACAGAAGATTGTTGTGGAATAAGTCCATCCGCATAAAGTAAAAGACAGACATTCATTTTTCGGGAGGTGTGGTTTTCCGCACCTCCTGTTTTGGTTTGTAGGGACGCACCGCGTGCGTCCTTTTTTTGTTCTTTTTCGTTTGCGGACGCACGCGATGCGTCCCTACAAGGTATCCATTCAGCAAACATAGCGCAGCGAAATCCATGTTTCAGCTGCAAATCACCTCTGGCGCACAGCCCAACACTCTCGACAGGGCAAAGACCGTGCGTGCCTCTGCTTTCAGTATGTCTTGGTCGCCTTGTTCGTATGCCTGAATCATGCGAAGGGTCACTCCTGACTGTTCGGCAAGTTCGCTTTGGGTAAGATGCGACTGCTTCCGAATGGTTTTCAGCATGTTTTTGCGCGAATCTTTTTGCTGTTTGATGCGCTCATCGGCGATTTGAACGAACTTTGAAAGGTCGGCTTCGTGCAGGGCTGAGTAGAGCGAAAGAATGGTTCCAATATTCAATCCATTCTTTTGGATAAAAGAGAACGTATATGCGCTATGCCATTGGTAATAAGCCACTATCCAGCCAGCCCAATATTCAGGTGTGCGGTCGAATGGCTGGTATTCCTCAATTGTCACAACTTTGTCAGTTGACCTTTCTAATACGAGTTGCATCAATTCCATCCCTGAGAGTCCACAGAGATAACGCGGATTCCCAGCTTGCATTTGGGTGGCGACACCACTGGAAAGGAACATGTCATAAAAGTCAAACAAGTTGCAATGCGCTGCATGGACGGCACAGTCGAGCATCGAACCGAGGTTGTTCATGGCATCTTCGAGATACAACTGGTTATAGGCGTGGGTCATCGTTGGTCCATTTTTGTCGCAGAATATCAATCATATAGATAGCATCATCAGGAGAAGACGATAGTTTCTCTTTCTGAAAATCCTCCCGGGCTTGCCTGTCGCGTGCCTGCCGTTTTGGATAATATTGGCTGCTATCTATGGAAATACTTTCCTTAAAGGTGAGGCACGAAAAAGCTTTTTCGCTTTTCAGCACCACTTGTTCGCCTAATTTGCCTAAAAACATGGCTTTGCGCAATTGTTCCAACGAGATTGTGTTGTTTAGGAAAGCGTTGGCAAACGAAAAATAGGAATCGTCGGCACGATAACCAACAATCAAGTCGTACGGCTCGTAGTTGGGCAAGAATTCATCCAACAGATATGCCTTAGCTTCAGAAGGGAGTCCTTGTGACAAGACAAAAGTTCTGTTTTTCAGCAATATAGAAAGCCAATTCAAGATATGATAAGGCTTCCTGTTCAGATAGAGGATATCCATTCCCTTCAGGTCGAATTCATAGCTGTTGACAAAGCCATCGTTCCGTTCGGTTACCGCCCATTCCTTTGCAAGTTCAATGTTTTTGGTGCAATAAAACCCTAATCCGTAATCGTTTTTCGGATTTCCAAAGCCTAAAATCGGCTTCTCAATAATTTTTGTCGAACCATGATATAAGATAATGTTATCCATAAAACTATCGTTATAACGAGATTTTGCAAAAGTAATAATAATATTTTATTGTCAGATAAAAAATCCGAAAAATATCATAATTCACGGAAACGCCATTTGCTGCGTTTGCTCCTGATTATAATTCTAATCACAAAATCAGTTGTTCCGCCTTGACTTTCGGCACATAATGAACACCGTTCTCATCACGGTAATAGGCGCGGCTTTCGCTTTCGTCGATGCTCACTAACTTGATTTTTTCGGCACCTTTTCCGATGGCGACAATGGCCAAAGGCTCGTAAGGAAGGTTGAAAGCCTCGGTGATTTTGGCCTTGTTGAAAGCGCAGATAATGATGCCGTTCAGACCCATTTCGGTGGCTTTCAATAACATGCTCTGCATTGAAATGCCAAGGTCGATGTCGATGATTTTCGTTTCGGGTGCCGAAGTGCAGACAATGATAAATGCTTCAGGTTCAGTGCCTTGATAGGGCAAATGCAGTTCGGGCAACATGCCGCCCAACTTGATGTTTTCCAGCACTTTTTCGGCCCCAGTGTCTTTCGTGACCAATTTGAAACGTAGCACCTGTTGGTTTTTGCCCGTTGGTATTTTTGTGTTGACAGCCACAATGCGTTCCAGCATTTCGCGCTTCACGACATAGTCTTTTTGATAGCCGCGATAACTGCGGTTTTTTTCCAATAAAGTATCTAAACTGTTGTGTTTCACTACGGTTTTCTTGGCACCTGCGCCGAAAACCTCTTCATATCTTTTTTCCAAATAGCCGTCTGCCATTGTTGTTTAATTGTTTGTTGTTTAACTGTTTATTTGTTATTATTGCTCGTTGAGTTTGTCGAAACGAGTTTATATTCACATGTCTTCCAGAGAAAATCCTTTTAAAGTAACATCATATTTTGACAATTCATGATGCAGCGTTTCTGTTTTCCGTTGCAAATCGTTCATATTTATCCGCTGTGGATTGCGTTTTACTTCGGCAACTATGGCCGTTTTCTCGATGTCATTCAAGGCAATCATGTCGATTTCGTTCATGCCTTTGCTATCCCAATAATTTCCCACAAAAGTCACCCTCTCGTTTTGTGCGGTTTTTTCGCGGAAATATTTTTCCAACAGCAATCCGCTGTATTGTTCGTATTGATTTTCAACGATTTCCTTTAGCAAATCGAAACGGTTCATTTCTATTAGCATCTGATTAGGATAGATGAAACGGAACCAGAAACGAAGGTAGTTGTCGTAGATTGACCAATGTGCTTTTCGGCTGTTTGGTGCAGCAAACATGGGCTTGTTGCGACAAATCAGCATGTAATCTTTCTCCAGATTTGAAAGATAAGCTCCCGTGTTTTTTCCAATGACGGAGTCAATTTCGTTTTGCGTGGTTTTGCCGCAGGCAATGAGGTGCATGATGGAAAAATATACGCCATATTCTTTGCCAAATTCAGAGACAAGCATTTCCTTGCCTTCGTTTAGGAATGGCGAATTTGCCGATATAACCCTGTCTATCATCTTTTTGCGGGTCGTCGCCTTAGCTTCCATAAGCAGCTCAACATATTTCGGAACACCGCCAGTGAGCATGTAAAGACAAAGCAAATCTTCGGCAGAATAAGTTGGATTATAATCTCCCAAAATCTGTTTCAATACGTTGATTTCAAATGGTTTGATGACCATTTTTGCGGTAAGGCGTCCAAAAAGCGGTTCTTTTTCGTTTTCGAAGATTTTCATCATCATGGAATAGATGGAGCCGCACGCTATGAAATTGATTTTCGCCTGTTGCTTGTGTCGGTCCCAAATGTCCTGTATCTCGCTGAAAATCGAAGGATTAATGTTCTGAAATTCCTGAAATTCGTCGATGATGAGCGTGAAATGCTCTTTTTCTGAAAACAGCATAAGCTGCTCAAACAAGTCGCGGAAACGTGTGATGGAACCGAAAATGTGAAATCTTAACTTTTGTTCCGCTTCCTGCTGGAAACGCTCACAGAGCAAGGCTTCGCTTTGCCGTGAGACAAAAAGGTAAAGGCATTTTTTCCCTTCCATCGATTTTAGCAGCAGATAAGTCTTGCCAACGCGCCGTCTGCCAACGACAACCGTAAAACAAGCATTTTCAACGGATTGTACCTCAATCTGCTTGAGCGATTCCAATTCTGTTTGTCTGTCGTAGAATTTCATTCCGAATTATTTTAATGGCCATTATTTTAATGGCGGTTAAATTAATTGCAAAAATAGGCATTTTTTATTTCTTGCAAGAACTTTTCAATTATTTTTGCTTTTTCAAAATAATCATCCATGTCGGGTCTTGAAAGTTTAGGTTTGTTAGGCTTGTTTTTGGGCACTTTTCTGGCTGCCACGGTCGTGCCTTTCAGTTCCGATGCCTTGTATGTCGCCATTTTACTGGCCACGAGACAACCTGTCAGTTGCTTGATTATTGGCACTTTGGGAAACTGGTTGGGCGGCATCACCACTTATTGGATTGGGCGCATTGGCCGTTGGGAATGGGTGGAGAAATGGTTCAAGGTGAAGCGCGAGACTTTGGAAAAACACAAGGCCAAAGTCGACAAGTATGGAGTGTGGCTGGCGCTCATCAGCTGGGTGCCTATCGTTGGCGATGTCTTTGTCATCGCTTTGGGTTTCTACAAGGCGCGTCCTGGCTGGACGATGCTGCTCATGCTGATTGGAAAGTTCCTGAGGTTTTGGATTTGGAGTTTGATAATTGGAGCGATTTGAACTGTTGATGGCTTGTTTTTCATCCATCAATCCGTTGGAATGAAAAAATCCCTATTTTTGTGCCATTACAACATTCGATATGAACAGCAGAAGAATCAATAAGGTCCTTGTGGCCAACCGTGGCGAGATTGCGGTGCGTATCATCAAGACATTGCGCAAGTTGCATATCGTTTCGGTGGCCGTTTTCGCCGATAACGATGCCCAGGCTTTGCATCGTCGCATGGCCGATGAAGCCTGTCCCTTGGGCAGTGGCACATTAAAGGACACCTATCTCAACATACAGAAAATCATCGATGCGGCACTCGATGCAGGCGCCGAAGCCATTCATCCCGGCTATGGTTTCCTTTCCGAAAGTCCTGAATTGGCTGAGGCTTGTGCTGCCAACAATTTGATTTTCATTGGCCCCGATGCCGAAACCATGCGGCTGATGGGCAATAAGATTGCGGCAAGGCAATTCGCCATCGAAAACGATATTCCCGTCACTTTCGGCATTACGGGAAGCATTGACGAAATTTTGGCGCAGGCCGATGCCATGCCTTATCCCGTTTTGATTAAGGCGGCGGCTGGCGGCGGCGGCAAGGGAATGCACATCGTCGGCAGCAAGGCAACGCTGAAAGATGAATTGGAACGCGCTTCTCGCGAGGCGGAGAAATATTTCGGAGACGGCACCGTTTTCGTCGAGCAATACATTGAAAATCCGCGACATATCGAAGTGCAGGTCTTGGCTGACCATTTCGGTAATGTCATTCATTTGCACGAGCGCGAATGTACCATCCAGCGCCGTTATCAGAAAATCATCGAGGAATCGCCTTCGCCGACTTTGACGGAGGAAAAGCGCCAACAGATGTTTGAGACGGCAGTCCGACTTTGCAGGAAAGTGGGTTACAAAAATGCGGGGACCATTGAGTTTTTAGTTGATAAGGCCCTGAATTTCTATTTCTTGGAGATGAACACCCGCATTCAGGTGGAGCATCCTGTCACCGAACAACGTACGGGCATCGACATTGTTGAGGAGCAAATCCGTATTGCACGCGGCAAGGAAATGGGTTACACGCAGGAAAACATCACGGCACAAGGCCACGCCATCGAGTTGCGCATTTATGCCGAAAATCCTGAAAACGGATTTTTGCCGACGCCCGGCAAACTGACAGCCTATCACGAACCGCAAATCAGAGGGGCGCGCATCGACAGTAGCATCGATGGAACTTGCACGATTTCAGAAGCCTACGACCCGATGATTGCCAAACTGACCTGTCATGCCAAAGACCGTCAAGGAGCCATCGACACGGCCAAACGTGCCTTGAACGAGTTCATTTTGCAAGGTCTGACCACCAACAAGGCTTATCTTTGGGAAATCATCAAGAATCAGGATTTTGTTGAAAATAAGTTAGATACATCGTTTTGCGAAAGCCATAAGGACGAATTGCTGACGGCCTTGACCGAAAGTCGCAGAGCGATAAATACGAATGATATTGTCGCTTCGTTTTTGCTGTACGATTGCTGCAAGAAGCAGTTCAACAGCGAAACTGAAAACGTTTGGGAACAAATCGGTTACTGGCGTTTTCACATGCAACTCACTGTTGATGTGGAAGGTGAGAAAATTCCGGTCAGCATCAAGAAGGTGCAGGCAGGTTATCTGGAAGGCAGCATCGAAACACAGCCTTTCAAGGTCGAATTTATCCATTTTGAGGATAATCAGTTGAAAATCATGCTGAATGGCCGCACCGAGACGGTTTACTGTTCGGTGAACGATGAAAACAAGACCATTGTCAATTTCCACGGCCTGAATTTCACCTGTTTCCGTTACGACCAGTTGAACGACAATCTCGATTATTCGGGAAAGGACAAAGCCAACGATAAGAATGCCCTAATGTCGCCAATGCCAGGCAAAGTGGTGAAAATCAATGTCAAGGAAGGCGATGAAGTAGCGGAAGGTACCATCATGATTGTGGTGGAAGCCATGAAAATGGAGAACAACATCACTGCCACGGCCAAAGCCAAAGTGAAGCGGATTTTGGTGACCGAAGGCGAAATGGTGGACAATAAAATGCAGTTGATTGAGTTAGAATAAACGGTAAACACTGAATAACTATGAATTTCGATTTGACAGAACAACAATGGGCATTTCGCCAGAAAGTGCGCGATTTTGCCGAAGGCGAAGTGAAACCTGTTGCAAGATATAATGATGAACATCAGCATTTTGATGTCGATTTGACCCTGAAAATGGGTGCCGAAGGCTTGTTGGGCATGACCGTCCCGAAGGAATATGGCGGTCAAGGTCTGGACAACCTCACCTACATCATTGCCGTTGAGGAACTGGCGCGTGTCGATGGCTCGACAGCTGCCACCATTGCTGCCGACAACTCTTTGGGCATAGGCCCCATCAAGGATTACGGCACAGAGGAGCAGAAACGCAAATACCTGCCTCAACTTTGCAAGGACAAACTTTGGGGCTTCGGCCTGACCGAAGAAGATGCCGGCTCCGATTCGCGCGGCACCAAGACCACGGCCATCCGCCAAGGCGATGAATGGCTGCTGAACGGCACCAAGATTTTCATCACCAACAGCGCAACGCCTATCACATTGGGAACCAGCGTGCAAGCCGTTTCGGGAGAAAAAAACGGCAAGCCGGAATTTACGGCCTTGTTGGTCGAAAACGGCGTGGAAGGTTTTACGCAAACGCCTATGGACGACAAAATGATGTGGCGTGCTTCCAACACGGGAAAACTGGTTTTCAACAACGTGCGTTTGCCTAAGGAAGCCATTCTCGGCGAACCCGGCGAAGGTTCTCACATGATGTTGGCTACTTTGGATTCGGGTCGTCTCTCGATTGCCGCCATGGGTTTGGGTTGCGCGCAAGGGGCTTACGAAATGGCTTTGGCTTATTCGCAGAAGCGCGTGCAGTTTGGCAAGCCCGTCTGCAAATTCCAGGCTGTCGGTTTCAAACTTGCCGATATGGCCATGAAGATTGAAGCCGCCCGCGGACTGCTTTACAAGGCTTGTTGGCTGAAAGACCAGCACCGTCCGTTTGGCAAGGAAGCGGCTATGGCGAAATTGTATTGTTCGGAAGTGGCTGCCGAGGTCTGCGACAATGCCGTTCAGGTGATGGGCGGCCACGGCCTGCTGAAGGAATTCGACATGGAACGCTTCTATCGCGACCAGCGTATCCTGCAAATCGGTGAAGGAACATCGGAAATCCTCAGACTGGTGATTTCGAGGGCGATAGGGTGCTGATGTAATGCCATGATACAGGCGTTGTTTCTCATATTCTATCTGCTTTTTCCGGCTTTGGTCATTTATGGTTGCAAGCGGAGTAAGGCTCTGAACAAAGTGGGCGAGATTCTGCTCCTTTATGGCGTTGGCATTCTCGTTGCCAATCTTTTCATTTTTCCTTTAGGCCTAAATGAAGCCATTGCAAGTCTGCAAGACACGCTGACTAGCGTGACGATTTTGTTGGCCATCCCGATGATTTTGTTTGGCTGCGATTTCCGTCATTGGCCTTTGAAAAGTGCAGTGGCGGCATTAATAATAGGTGTAATGGCAGTTTTGGCCACTGATATTGGCGGCTATTTCATTTTCAATCAGGGGAATGGAGACATGAAAGATGTGGCAAGTCTCTTGGTTGGCGTCTACACGGGCGGCACACCGAATCTGGCTTCCATCAAAATGGCGCTTGGCATCGATGAAACGACATATTTTTTGGTCAACACATTCGATATGTTGATTAGTTTCGTTTACTTGGTTTTTCTTATGAGCGTGGGAATCAAGCTGTTCCGTAAATTGCTTTCAAAGAAAAAGGTGCAGAATGAGTCGGCGGAAAATGTTGAATTGAATAGCATCAGCGATGCAACACATACATACGAAGGCATTTTCACCCGTCAGCATTTTGGCAAAACGATGGCGGCTTTTGGCCTGTCGCTTTTGATTGTTGGGGCCAGCATGGGCATCAGTTTTCTGATTGCGCACAAGATTGACAACATGCTCATTTTGATTCTTTCCCTGACCACTTTTTCCATTTTGACATCGTTCATTCCGGGTGTCCGAAAGTTGGAAAAAAGTTATGATGCAGGCATGTATTTAGTGTTGGTTTTCAGCTTGGTAGTGGCTTCCATGGTCGATGTTACCGCCATCGATTACCGCGCAAGTCTTAGCATTATCGCTTACATTGCCTTCGTCATTTTCGGTTCGCTTTTCCTTTCGGTTTTGCTGGCCAAAATCTTCAAAATCGATTCCGACACGATGGTGATTTCATCCGTTGCCTTAATCAATTCGCCGCTTTTCGTCCCGATGATTGCCGAGTCGATGAAAAACAGAAAAGTCATCATTACCGGCATCACGGTGGGTGTCGTCGGTTATGCGATAGGAAATTACTTGGGAATTTTAGTCCACGGCATTTTACCGTAAAGCGATGATTTTATTGCCGTTAAGAATAGGAACGGTTTTCACGCAATTGGTTTCGAGGCAGAATTTCAAATCGTCGTAAAAACCTAAGGCAAAGAGTCTTTTAACGTGGAAACATGCCGTCAATGCGGCAAAAAGATTGCTGGCACTGCTTTGGTACGACCTTTCCAGAAGAATGCCTAAATCGTCACACTCGCATTTCGTTTTCGCCTTGAGCAGATGTATCAACATGCCGGCGCACAAACCGTCATCCAACGAAAAACGGCCTTCGGTTCCAGAGCAAACAATGGAAATATCTTTTTGGTTTTCAATCAAATAATCGGCAACGGCATCCAAATTTCGGAAACAGGCCAAAACGACTTTTTCTGCCTGACGGACATTGTTGATGGCGTTTGTTCCGTTGGTCGTGGTCAGGATGATGTCCTTGCCTTCAACGGTTTTCCTTTTGTATTTCAAAGGGGAATTGTCCAAATCGAAACCTTCGATTTTCACGGAATGTCTTTCGCCGCCTTTCAGTGCCGAGCCTTCCGGCAAAGCCGAAAAAACCTGTTCCGCCTCTTCAACTGTCTTGACAGGAATCACCGATTTTGCTCCATTATCCAAGGCGGTAGTGATGACGGAAGTGGCACGCAAAACATCAATCACAACGGCAATTTGACCGCTGAAATTGAAATCATTGCATTGCTGCGCTGTGCTGATAACGGAGATGTTCATAATAGGGATCACGGGATTTCGAGGTCACGGGGCTACGAGATTTCGAGGCCTTAAAACCTCGCGTTCTCGCAGCCTCGTCGCCTCGCTACCTTTTTATATTCCGAGCGAAATGCCGAGACCTTCGGCTGTCTTGACCAAATCGCTGTCGATTTTCACTAAATTTGGTTGGGCGATGGCTTCTTTCAATGGCACGGCAATCAAGTCCGGATGACGGTAAGCCACCATTTGGCCAAACTGTCCGTTCAAAACCATTTCGAAAGCCTTTACGCCAAATTCGGCGGAAAGCACGCGGTCGTAGGCAATCGGAATGCCGCCACGCTGCAAGTGACCCAAGGTGGTTTCGCGCATGTCGTGCGTGAAGCCGGCGGCTTTCATCTCTTCGATGAAACGACGACCGATGCCACCGAGTTTCTTGTTTTCGTAGCCGACTTCGCTGCTGATTTCATAGACTTGTTGTCCGTCTTTCGGGCGTGCACCTTCCGAAGCCACCACGACGGCAAAGCCACGGTCACGGTCGAAACGGCTTTCTAATCTTTCCTTCACAATGTTGATGTCGTATGGAAATTCAGGAAGCAGACACACTTCGGCACCGCCTGCAATGGCTGAATGTAAGGCGATCCAACCGGCATCGCGCCCCATGACTTCGAGCACGAAAACGCGGTTGTGCGATGCTGCCGTAGTGACCAGTTTATCAACGGCTTCGGTAGCAATTTCGACTGCGGTCTGGAAACCGAAAGTACATTCCGTTGAGGAAAGGTCGTTGTCGATGGTCTTTGGCACGCCGATGATGTTCAAACCCTTTTCGTAGAGTTTCTGTGAAATGCGTTGCGAACCGTCGCCGCCAATGCTGATGACCGCATCGATGCCCATGTATTGCAGTTTGCGAAGCATTTCATCGGAGCGGTCAACTGTCGACCAAGTGCCGTCGGCATTCTTGACAGGCCAGCTGAACGGGCCGCCCTTGTTGGTGGTTTCAATTATGGTGCCGCCACGGAAATGTATTCCGCGCACGGCTTCAGGCGTCAGGCGCACCACTTCGGTTGGCTCCCAAAGGATGCCGTTGTAGGCCTGTATGCTGCCGAGCACTTCCCAGTCTTTTTCCTGAGAGGCTCTTTTCACGATGGCGCGAATGACGGCATTCAAGCCCGGGCAATCGCCACCACCGGTGAGAACGAGTAAGCGTTTCATTGTTTATTATCTTTTTGTGGTAATTAATTATAAAATCTGAACCCAATCATCGGAGAAATGAATTTGTTTCAATGTCTCTTCAATGTCAAGTTTTGGAGGTTGCTTAATTCTGAATTTCACAGCATTTGTGGGAACGTGTGTATGAATGGTAAACTGAGAACCATGAGGCTGCCATGTGAACTTGGGCTCATTTGTTTCAATCTCCACACCTATCAGATTTCCGTTCTTGTTTTCTTCCCAACGGTAAGAACTTGCTACAAATCGATGGTTTTCTTCTTCGAAAAGAGTATATGTAAGCAAATCTTCGCTGCGAACCAAGATGGATGTTCGTAATGGATTATAATAGTCCTGAGCAATGTTAACACGTTCATTCCAAATATTCAATACGGCTCGCCCTGTTGCTTCAATATCTTCATGGGGATTATTTATCCCATACGAATAATCGGGAGAACAACGTCCACTAATCAATCGAATTGAAGCATTGGAACGATGGGGATTTTTTGCTTTGACGGTTTTCATCGACCAAGCCATTTTGTTAAATGTTACATCTGCAATTCCTACTGGTGATTGTAAATGTGTTCCACCTATAGCTTCTGCGAAAACATTTCCCCATTCATCTCCTGGTAAGTCTTTGTAACCTACACATAATAAATAAACGAGTTTTTTACCAATTTTTTTGATAATTTCTTCCGGAATCTCATTGATAGGATAAGGTTCGTGGGTAATCAGGCGTTTAGAATCTCGTAATTTTGGATGTTCCATACTTCAGTTCATATTTAGTATATAATCAATTTTTTGAGCTATTTCTCTTATCATAGGTACAGCAACACTATTCCCCGTCTGACGACGAATTTCTCCATGTGAAACTGCTATTTTATAATTATCAGGGAACCCTTGTAAACGCAATAATTCACGGGAAGAAGGCCTACGCTTTCCATTTACTAGTAAATAGTTATAACTAGCTCCAGTGCGTAGGGCACAAGCGTAATCAAGAATTGAAACATTTCCTGCTTTGTTTTCATGCCAAATTGAAGGATAAAAGACACGTTTGTTTTCCGTTTGTTTTTTGCGTTTGGCAAGAATCATCTCTGAAGCAAATAGCGAAGGGTCAACTTCGTCATCTTTTTCTAATACTTTTTCGAGAGAATGTGGTTTTTTTGTGAAATCAAAACTAAATTTGTCAATTTGACTTTGACTTTGAAACCCGACAATGATAACACGCTCGCGTTTTTGCGGTAATCCAAAATCAAGAGCATTTAGTACTTGCCATTTTACGTGATAACCTAATTCATCAAGAATGCGAAGAATTGTCTTGAAGGTACGTCCGTGGTCGTGTGTGGTCAATTGTTTCACATTTTCCAATAAAATGGCTTGTGGACGATGCCGTTCTAAAATAGTGGCAACTTCGAAAAACATTGTTCCACGAATATCATCAAAACCTTTCATTTTCCCCATAATTGAAAAAGCTTGACATGGAAATCCTGCCAATAAAAGATCAAAATGTTGAGGAATATGTTTCTTAGTTGACTCTTTTGTAATATCGCCAAATGGCATTTCACCAAAGTTGGCGAAATATGTTTGTTGAGCAAATTTATCCCATTCTGAAGAAAACACACATTTGTATCCTAATTCGTTGAATGGAAGTCGAATTCCTCCGATGCCTGCAAACAAATCAATTAATGTGTGTTTACTTCGTTGTGGATTTGGAAAAGGAACATTAAAAAAATCTTCGAATAAATTGTATTGTCCTGGATTCTCGGCAACCATTGAAGCAAAATCTTCAGACAAATCATATTCAAAATCAGAATGTTGACTTTTTTTTCTTTCCAAAAATTCAAGAATTGCAGCTATGATTTCTTCTCTCTGATTTTTTGTAGCTGTATCATTTCCTTCAAGGCTTCCGTTATGCAAATATTGGCTCAATACGGCCATCTGGTTCTCGTATGAAGTTTCTCCATAAAACTTTAAACCAGTTTTTTCATCGATTTCTTCTGGAAAATCAGATAACCGTATTGCCTCTATTTGTTTTTGCTTTGCCATAATTTAATAATTCATTTTGCACTTATAGCAATCTGCAACTCATCCAACTGTTCCTGCGAGATGGCTGACGGCGAACCGCTCATCACATCGCGGCCAGAGTTGTTCTTCGGGAAGGCGATAAAGTCGCGGATGCTGTCGGCGCCACCGAAGAGCGAGCAGAGACGGTCGAAACCGAAGGCCAGACCAGCATGAGGCGGTGCGCCAAACTCGAAGGCACCCATCAGGAAACCGAACTGCTCCTGAGCCTTTTCATCGGTGAAGCCGAGGGTGTGGAACATCTTGTTCTGCAAGGTGCGGTTGTGGATACGGATGGAACCGCCGCCGACTTCAACACCATTCATCACGATGTCGTAGGCATTGGCGCGGATGTCACCCCATTTCGTTGGGTCGTCAAGCAATGCTTCGTCTTCCGGTTTTGGCGCCGTAAATGGGTGGTGCATGGCATAGTAGCGTTGCGTTTCTTCGTCCCATTCGAGCAGCGGGAAGTCGATGACCCACAATGGAGCATATTCGTTAGGATTGCGCAGGCCGAGCTGGTTGCCCATTTCGAGGCGCAAGGCGCAAAGCTGTACGCGGGTCTTCATGGCTTCGCCACAGAGAATCAGCATCAGGTCGCCAGGTTTTGCACCGAATTTTTCGGCGATGAGTTTCAAATCGTCAGGCGTGAAGAATTTATCGACGGACGACTTGAATGTGCCATCGGCATTATATTTAATGTAAACCAAACCACCGGCACCGACTTGTGGGCGCTTGACAAACTCAGTCAGGCCGTCGAGTTGCTTGCGGGTATATTCGGCGCAGCCTTCGGCATTGATGCCGACAACGAGGTCGGCATTGTCGAACAGACTGAAATTCTTTCCTTTAGCCACATCGTTGAGTTCAACGAACTTCATGCCGAAACGGATATCCGGCTTGTCGCTGCCGTAATATTTCATGGCATCGTGCCAAGTCATGCGTGGAAAATCGCCAAATTCGAGGCCTTTCACTTCCTTGAAGAGATGTTTGGCAAGACCTTCGAACATGCTCAGCACATCTTCCTGTTCGACGAACGACATTTCGCAGTCGATTTGCGTAAATTCAGGCTGACGGTCGGCGCGGAGGTCTTCATCGCGGAAACAACGCACGATTTGGAAATAACGGTCCATGCCAGCCACCATCAGCAGTTGCTTGTATTGTTGCGGGCTTTGCGGCAGGGCGTAAAATTCGCCAGGATTCATGCGTGACGGCACCACGAAGTCGCGGGCACCTTCAGGTGTCGACTTGATGAGCATCGGGGTTTCGATTTCCAAGAAATTGCGGTCGCTCAGATAGTTGCGGACCAACATGGCCATGCGGTGGCGCAATTCCAAATTCTTGCGGACCGGATTGCGGCGGATGTCCAGATAACGGTATTTCATGCGGAGATCATCGCCACCGTCGCTGACATCTTCGATGGTGAAAGGAGGTGTCTTGCTGGTATTCAGCAGATTGAAGCCATTGACGCGGATTTCGATTTCGCCCGTAGGCATGTTCGGATTCTTCGATTCGCGCTCGATGACCACCCCTTTTACCTGAAGGACATATTCACGGCCAAAGCTGCGGGCCTGTTCCATCAATTCAGGGCTGCTGACGCCATCCTGCAAGAAAAGTTGCGTGATTCCATAACGGTCGCGGAGGTCGATCCAAACCAAGGAGCCCTTGTCGCGGACACGCTGCACCCAGCCGCATAACGTGACTTCCTTGCCAGCATCGGCAAGACGAAGTTCACCACAAGTATGAGTTCTGTACATAGTGTATCGTTTTTAAAAAATTCTAAACTGCAAAAATAAACAAAATGAGTTTAGTGAGAATTAAAAAATAACCTGTAACGATAATAGCTGTTTTTTTGCTTCGCCAAACACAAATTATCACAAATGAATCAGGAATTATTATAAGCTATAATTAGATGTATATCAATTAATTCACATTAATTTTTTGAATAATTAGTGGCAATTTGTGTTTAAAAGGGAAAGAGTATTGGTGTTTTGGCTTGCCTTAACTTATTATTTTATCATTACTTACCTTGATTAACAAGCCAAAAAAAGCCTATTTTTGCAGAAATCTAAATCCTTCAACTATGAAAAAAGCATTTTCCTTTTTAGCATTTGCCTTGATGGTTTTGGCAATGAACGCCCAGCAACCTCGTATGTCTCTTCAGGAAAGATTGATGCAACATCATCCTTTACTACCTTCCGTAAAGAACGGGACTGACTATTCGCTCAGGTTTGATAGTTTATGCTACGAATTAGACGGGATCAGGCGTGTCGAAAAATATTCATACGATGAGCATGCCAATGTCTCAAGTAAAGTCACGGAAATAAACGAATATGGTTCTCTTGTTGATGGCTATAAGCAAGAGTTTGAATATGATGAGTGTAACCGTTGCATAAAAGAAACGGAGTATCTGTATGATGATTATGATGGTGAATGGGAAAAAGAAGAGAGTGTGGAAAGATCATACGATGTAAACGGAAACCTTTTAATGGAAACTTATATGGATTGGCCCTTTTATGGTGAAAAGCAATTGTGGACTTATGATTTTGAAAACCGAATCTCGGTAAGGGAATTGTGGAAATACGACTCATACGATGACATTTGGTATCCTGATATCAGAAATGAATACACATACGATACGAATGGGAATCTTATTTTGCTATTGACCAAAGATGCGAGAGCAGATGGACAAACATGGGTTGATGCTGGTAAGCTTGAATATGTCTACGATACAAACAGTAATATGTTACAGGAAACCACAAGTATTTGGTATTCAGATCTTAACGAATGGCGGATTTATAGAAGATATGCCTATGGTTATGATGCCAACAATAATTTGATTCAGAAAATTAATTTCGGATCATCTGGGATGACAGGGAAGACCGAATACACTTATAATGAATCCAATATGCCAATCCTGATTGTGAGCTTTAGCACAACCGACCAAGGAAATACATGGATGAATGTGCATAAGGAAGAATATGAATACGACCAGAATGACAGTGTCCTCCTAATGGCCACTTTCTCAGGCGAAGGGAACACATGGAGGAAGGATTATAAATACGAATACGAGAGGAACGGACATGGCTTTGTAACAAGTAAGACCTATTCGTATGCTGATGGCTATCCGGAATTCCATAATTGCACTCGCCGTTTGTATGATTATGACGAGCGTGACCGGCTTGTTTGTGAAACTTTAATGGAATGGGATGAAATCACCGATATTCTTTGCAATGTTTCAAAAACGGTTTGCACATTCGACCAAAACGGAAATGTCACGGAAATTTCCGTTTTCTATGATTGTGATGGAGAATGGGAGCTAGAAGAAAGCGTGACAAACACCTACGATTTGAGTGTCAGTGCAGAAAACATTTTAGGCCTTTATTCAATTTATGATGAGATTTTCATTCAGTCATTATATTATGATTTGTTTGATGATCCGTCTTACGCTGCGGAATGTATGGTTCATAATAAGTGGCTTACCATTTCGTATTTTTATGAAGGAGAGGAAATGTTTATGAATGTGTATTATTCCGACTATTATGATGTCGACGAAAATGAATCAGCATCCTTGAAAGTGTTTTCTTCGGAAGGCATGCTTACCGTTGAAAACGATACCGTTGCCGTCATTCAGGTTTTCGATATGCTTGGCCGCCTCGTGGCGCAGCAAAATCAGGTGGCGCAATGCAAATTCAATTTAAAACCAGGCGTTTATGTTGTAAAAGCGGGTAATGCTTCGGTGAAAGCTGTGGTGAAATAAATAATGAAATCATATACAAATCTCTAAATCAATTTATCATGAAAAAGTTTGCTTTTACTTTGGCCTTGGCTTTAACCTGCCTGCTTTCGGCAGCACAGCAGCCGCACAAAACACTGAAAGAAAGAATGAAACACGGATTGTCAATCGAGCAGATTGAAAAATCCATGCAAAACCGATTGAATTACACGCAAAGGTTCGATAGCCTTGTGGACATTTATGACAATGGAAAAACGGTCATCAGATATGCCTACGATGACCACGCACGTTTGGTTGAGAGAATCAAAGAAACCCATAAAACCATTGAAATCTATGTTGTGAACAGCAATGTTAGAAGTACTTATGTTTATGATGAGAATGACAATTGTCTGCTAAATGTTAAATATGGCTTTGAAGATGACGGATGGAGAGAATACGATAGAACGGAATACTCTTATGATGCCAACGGAAATTGTTTGTCGAAAATCACTTATGATTATGGTATACCATACCAGAAGTTATTATGGACATATGATGAAAACAATTGTTGTCTGACCGAGGAGTTTTGGGAATACATGTCAGATAATTGGAAAACATCATATCGGCATGAGTACGCTTATGATGCTCACGGAAACAAGATATTATATATCCGTCAGGGATCAAATACATTTGATTCATGGAAAAACATTTCCAAAGAGGAATATTCCTACGATGCTAATGATAACATGACTTTGCTAATAAGGTTTCATTGGTATTCCGGCTGGGATGAGGAAAAAAGAATAGCCTATACTTATGATGCAAATAATAATCTGATTACCATGGAAACGGTGGAAGAGTATCCTACAAAGACAGAATACACATACGATGAAGCAAATCGCCTCATTCTTAGTATATCTATGTATGATAATTATGGTTCCTGGGAAAAAATATCCAAAACGGAATACAAATACGACCAAAACGACAGTCTCCTTTTGGAAGCACAATATGGTCCTAGTAATGAGTTGGATTGGGGGAAATACAAAAAGGTTGAATATGTGAGAAACGAAGCTGGCTATGCCACCAGTGAAACCTATGCACGCGGTTCTGTTTCGGGTTTTGACTGGATTTACGGAGACAGGTACAGGTACGAATACGATGATTGTAACCAGATGATTTCATCCGCCTATTTGAAATGGAGCAACACTGCAGGCGATTTCGCCTATATTGAAAAGGAAGCCTATGAATTAGATGAAAATGGAAATGCCAAGGGCTTTTACTTTTATAAATTCCAAAATGATGAATGGGTCTTGAAGAAAAGATATGAAAATACTTTCGACTTGACTACGGATGCTTCCATTATATTGGGCTTACCTTTGATTTATAATGATTTATATGTCAATTTGCCTATATTGAGAAACCCTGTGCAAAACAAGTGGCTTTCTAGCCGATATTTTGATGTTCCATACGAAGGAGAACACAATATTACCTTGTATTATTCCGATTTTTATGATGTCGACGAAAATGAATCAGCATCCTTGAAAGTGTTTTCTTCGGAAGGCACGCTTACCGTTGAAAACGATGGCTTAACCGACATTCAGGTTTTCGACATGCATGGCCGCCTTGTGGCGCAGCAGAACCAAGTGGCGCAATGCAAATTTAATTTGAAGCCAGGCGTTTATGTTGTAAAAGCAGGTAATGCTTCGGTGAAAGCTGTGGTGAAATAATTTACAAAACTATATGCAAGTACTGAAATCAAACATACAAACCAACTCTGCTGAGTTCAAGGAAAGGGAGGCTAATTTTCTGAAACTGATGGCCGATTACCGTCAGGCGATGGGCGAGGCCATGAAAGGCGGCGGTGAGGCTGCCGTGGCCAAACACAAGAAGCGCAACAAGCTTTTGGCGCGCGAACGCATCGATTTGCTCATCGACCCGAACACGCCGTTTCTGGAGCTTTCGCCGATGGCGGCCTACGGAACCTACAACAACGATTTTCCGTCGGCGGGCATCATCACCGGCATTGGTATCATTCAAGGCCGCGAGGCGGTGATTGTTGCCAACGATGCCACGGTGAAAGGCGGAACCTATATGCAATATACGGTGAAGAAACATCTTCGTGCTCAGGAGATTGCTATGGAAAACCATCTGCCTTGCGTGTATATGGTCGATAGCGGCGGTGCCTTCCTGCCCGAGCAGGACACCGTCTTCCCCGATCGCGACCATTTTGGCAGGTTTTTCTACAATCAGGCGCGCATGTCGGCTATGGGCATTCCGCAGATTGCCATCGTGATGGGCATGTGTACGGCGGGCGGCGCCTACGTTCCGGCCATGAGCGATGAGACCATCATCGTCCGCAACCAAGGCACAATTTACCTTGGCGGTCCTCCGCTGGTAAAAGCCGCAACGGGCGAAGTGGTGACGGCTGAGGAATTGGGCGGCGCCGACATGCACACTTCCATTTCGGGTGTCGCCGACCATTTGGCCGAAAACGATGAACATGCCTTGCAGATTTGCCGCAACATTTTCAAGACTTTGGAGAAATCGCATCGCCAAAAACTAGACATGTTGCCCGTCGAGGCACCTTTATATGACCCAGAAGAACTGTACGGCTTGGCACCCGTCGATTTCCACAAGCTCGTCGACCCGCGCGAAATCATTGCACGCATCGTCGATGGCAGCCGTTTCCAGGAGTTCAAGGCGCGTTATGCCACAACCATTGTGTGTGGTTTTGCCCACATCATGGGATTCCCTGTCGGCATCATTGCTAATTTTGGCGTATTATTCTCGGAATCAGCGTTAAAGGCGACGCATTTCATTGAGCTTTGCTGCCAGCGCAACATTCCTTTGGTGTTTTTGCAGAACATCACGGGATTTATGGTCGGCAAGCAGTATGAGCAAGGTGGCATTGCCAAGGACGGTGCCAAGATGGTTCATGCCGTTTCAAATGCCAATGTGCCGAAGTTCACGGTCATTTTCGGTGGCTCATTTGGTGCCGGCAACTACGGTATGGCTGGCCGTGCTTACAGTCCAAGATTGCTTTTCATGTGGCCTAACGCCAAGATTTCGGTGATGGGTGGCGAACAGGCAGCCAATGTGTTGGCTACCGTGAAGGAAGACCAATACAAATACAAAGGATTGGATGTCCCGACTGACGAAATCGCCAAATTGAAACGCGATATTCTGGCCAAATATGATTACGAAGGCTCGGCCTATTACAGCACGGCACGCCTTTGGGATGATGGCATCATCGACCCGGTTGACACGCGCAATGTGTTGGCTTTAGGCATTGCCGCATCGCTCAACAAGCCTTTCCCGATGCAGCAGTTTGGCGTGTTTAGGATGTAAAACATTCCTTTTTCTGCTGTTTGCAAACAGCAAATGTTACAAAAAGGACGACCAAAACGCTCTGGAGCGTCTCTATCCTAATCCGCTGTGATTGTAGAGATGTTGCGTGCAACGACTTTCAACGTGTACAATTCCATGAAACGAAAATAGGACCTATAGGTCAAATTGCTTGGTGCGACGGTGCGTCAAGCTTAATATGGATTAGCTTCGCGGAGGAATCAAAACCCTCAAAAACGCAAAGTCACCATGAACAAAAGCAAGTGTAAGGTATGCGGCTCAGCCCATACAATCAAGTACGGCATCCGCAACGGTATGCAGCTTGACCCGAACATCCAAATCTTATTGCCAGAATCCACCACGCAATTTGACCCATTGAGACTTTGTATGCTCAAAATACCACGCAATTTGACCCATACGCCAAAAATTTGTGCCAAACAAAAGCCAATTCTAAATCGAAACAAATTCTTTGTACATTTGCAGCAATTATAAAACTTAATCACAATGAAATTAGAACTTTCACATCTCGAATCGTTCCGTGGAAAGGACGCGATTCTGTCGGCTGAAACGAAGGTTGCAGCCACCTACAATACAATTTACAACAAGACTGGCGAAGGCAACGATTTTCTCGGTTGGGTCAATCTACCTTCTGAATTGGACGAAACGCTCGTTAGTGATATTGAGCAGACAGCCAAAGACTTACGCGCAAAATCCGACATTTTTGTCGTCATCGGCATCGGTGGTTCCTATCTTGGCGCCCGCGCCGTGATTGAGGCTTTGTCGAATCATTTTGCTCCTTTGACTGACCAAAAGCCGCTGATTGTTTACGCAGGCCACAACATGAGCGAGGATTATCTCAGCGAACTGATGGAGGTTCTCGACAAAAAGGATTATTCCTTGGCTGTGATTTCGAAATCGGGCACGACGACAGAACCTGCCATCGCTTTCCGCATCCTGAAACAACACATTATTAATAAATATGGCGAGAAGGAAGCCGCTTCGCGCATCATCGCCATCACCGACAAGGCAAAAGGTGCTTTGAAACAGCTGGCCAATGTGAAAGGCTACAAGACTTATGTCGTCCCTGATGATGTCGGTGGCCGTTTCTCGGTTCTCACGCCTGTCGGTTTGCTGCCAATCGCAGTGGCTGGCATCGACATCCGCCAATTGATAAAAGGTGCAGCCGAAATGGAAAAGATGTGCAAGGCCAATCCAACCTTGAACGGCGATCCTGTTTCGGAGTATGCCGTGGTGCGTCAGGCCTTGTACGATATGGGCAAGACCAACGAAATCATGGTCAACTATGAGCCGCGTTTAGTGTATTTTTCCGAATGGTGGAAACAGTTGTTTGGCGAGAGCCATGGAAAGAACCATAAAGGTATTTTCCCTGCATCAGTCACATTCTCAACGGATTTGCATTCGATGGGACAATACATCCAAGATGGCTTGCGCAACATTTTTGAAACGGTCATTTCGGTTGAAAACTCCAACCGCGAATTGCGCATCCCGAATGAAACCGAGGATTTGGATCAGTTGAATTACATTGCCGGCAAACGCATTTCCGAAGTCAATCACAAGGCTGAATTGGGAACGATTTTGGCTCATGTTGACGGCGGTGTGCCGAACATCCGCATCATCATTCCTGAGATTTCTGCAAAAGTGCTTGGCGAATTGATTTATTTCTTCGAGATGTCGTGCGCCTTGAGCGGCTACACCTTGGGCGTGAATCCATTCAATCAGCCTGGCGTTGAGGCTTATAAGAAAAACATGTTCGCTTTGTTGGGTAAGAAAGGCTACGAATCGCAGACCGAGGCTTTAAAGAAGCGTTTGGAACTGTAAATGATATGAAAAAGATAGAAATCATGGCGCCGGTGGGCTCGTATGAAGCCCTTTCGACAGCAATACAGGCTGGGGCCGGAAGCGTTTATTTCGGCATCGGCAAACTGAATATGCGTTCGCGCTCGGCGAAGAACTTCAATTTGGATGACTTGAAGCAGATTGCCGAAATTTGCAATGCCAACGGCGTGAAAAGTTACGTGACCATCAACACGGTGATTTTTGACGAGGAAATCGAGGAAATGCACCAGTTGGTTGACGCGGTGAAAGCCAATGGCATTTCGGCCATCATCGCTTCCGACCAAAGCGTCATTCAATATGCGCGGCAGTTGGGCATCGAGGTTCACATGTCAACACAGTGCAACATCACCAACATTGAGGCTGTGAAATACTATTCGCAGTTTGCCGATGTCATGGTGACGGCACGCGAACTGAATGTGAATCAAGTGAAACACATCACTGAACAGATTGAGCAACAGCAGATTCGCGGGCCGAAAGGCGATTTGGTGCGCATCGAGGTTTTTTGTCATGGTGCTTTGTGCATGGCCATTTCGGGCAAATGCTATTTGAGTCTGGACAATTATAATTCGTCGGCTAACCGTGGTGCTTGCCTGCAGCTTTGCCGCCGTGGCTACGAAGTCCGCGACCGCGAAGAAGGCATTGAATTGGCCATCGAAAACGAATATATCATGTCGCCCAAAGACCTTTGCACACTGCCTTTCTTGGACAAGGTTTTGGATGCAGGTGTCGAAGTGCTGAAAATTGAAGGTCGTGGCCGTTCGCCGGAATATACCAAGGTGACGGTGGCGGTTTATCACGAAGCCATCAAGGCTATTGAGGAAGGCACGTTTATGCAGGAAAAAGTCGATGCTTGGATGGAGCGTTTGCGCAGTGTCTATAACCGTGATTTCTGGGATGGCTATTATTTGGGCCGCAAGACTGGAGAATGGACGCAAGTTTATGGTTCACAGGCTACTAAGACGAAACTTTATGTTGGTCAAATCACCAATTATTTCAGCAAGTTGGGCGTTGCCGAAATCCGTATGGAAACTCACGACCTGAATGTCGGTGATGAAATCATGATTATCGGCCCAACGACAGGCGTTTATGAAGATACGATTGAAGAAATTCGTGTCGATCTGAAACCGGTTCAGCAAACCGTGAAAGGTGAGGCTTGCTCATTGCCTGTCAAATCGTTGGTGAGGCGCGGGGATAAGGTTTATAAGGTGGTTTCCACCATGTAGGGCTGTCGCACCGAGGCAGCCGCTTCGAAAATTCGTCGTGCGGAGGCCATAGTATGACAGTCCTACAAACCATTCATTGCTTTACCCAAATAAGCTTGCTGACATCGTAGCCTCGGCGTGTGGCTTCTGCAAGAATGGCTTGCTTTACGTTCTCGTCCAGTTTCGGTGTGCGAGAAAGGATCCAAAGGTACTTTGCGCTTTTGCTGCCTACGAGGGCATACTGATAATCAGGGTCAAGCATCATGACGCGGTAATCAGAATAGAAAGGCCCGAAGAAGGAAACGCGCAGGCGGCCAGGATCTTTGGTTGTCTTGGCTTTCCCTGATGAAGACTTGAATTGGCCGTTTTTCTGACCTGTATTTAAAACATTGATTCGGTTGTCGCAACACAGCACGTAGGTAGCTTTGCAATAGTCAAGGTCACGTTCAAAACGGTGGTCAAAACGGGCAATCTCGTACCATTCGCCAGCATAGCGGTTCAAGTCGATGGTTTTCACGGTGGAGTTGTCGATTTTTTGGGCGTTGCAACCAAAGGCAACGAGGCATAAAGCCATCAGCATCAAAGCTCTGTTTAAGATTTGTGTTTTCATTGTTGATTGGATTTGAATTTCCATAGTAATACGGAGAAATCGCCGAAAAGTTACAAATCAAGAAGATTTTTTTGCAAAAAGCCGTATTTTTGCATAATTCTTTCTACATAAAACCGAAAAAGAGCAATCATGCAAAACTTCAATCTACATACCCATAGCATTTATTCCGACGGCAAATCGCAGCCTCGCGAAATCGTTGAAGAGGCTATCCGTCAGGGATTTAGTGCCATCGGTTTTTCTGAACATAGTCCTTTGCCTTTCGACAATACCTTTTCGGTGAAGGATTATGACATGCCGAAATATGTGGCCGAAATCGCACAATTGAAGGATGAATTTAAGGACAAAATTGAGGTTTATTGTGCTTTGGAGGCCGATTATGTTCCCAACACTTCGGAGACTTTTTCGGTGACACAGGAAAAATATCATCTTGATTATCTGATTGGTGGCGTTCATCTTGTCGGCCAATCGGCCAATCCTGACGAATTATGGTTCATTGATGGTCCGAAATGGGAAATCTATGATGAAGGCTTGCAGAAATTCTTTGATGGCGACATTCGTCGTGGCGTGCGCCGTTTCTTTGAGCAGACGAATGAAATGATTGAAAACGAGCATTTTGACGTTATTGCTCATTTCGACAAAATCAAGATGCACAACCGCGACCGATATTTCCACGAAGATGAGGTTTGGTATCGAAAACTGGCAATGGAAACTTTGGACTTGATTCGCGAAAAGGGCCTTGTGATGGAAATCAACACGCGCGGCATCTACAAGAAGCGTTACAACGGATTTTATCCTTCGCCTTGGCTGATGAAAGAGGCTTGCGCAATGGGTGTTCCGGCCATCATTTCGGCCGATGCGCATCATTTCAGCGAGATTTCCTTGGAATTTGAAGCTGCTGAGGAAGCCTTGAAACAGGCTGGCTATCGTAGCGTTGTTCGATATAAGGATGGAAGATGGATGGAAAAGGAAATTTTGTGAAACAAATGATTCAAAACCACTTGTTTTAATGAAATTAGTTATTTTTGCAGAAAATAATTGGTCATGGCTGTTTTGACAATGTTTTATGGAATTATTATTTCCATGTATTATTATGACAATCGCCAGCATCATTTTCCTCATATCCATGTCAAGTGTCAGGATAAGGAAGCGGTGATTAGAATTCCTGATGGTGAAATAATAGAGGGAGATCTTCCTGTTGGGAAGAACAAACTTTTGCAAGCATGGATGGAGATTCATAAAGAAGAGCTTATGGCTGACTGGGAATTAGCATCTAATGGTACCAATATTTTCCAAATTGACCCTTTAAAATAACAAGTGATGAATCCTCGTGTAAAATCAGTGAAACCAGAAAACAATTACACTTTGCTATTGGAGTTTTCTAATGGTGAAGTAAAGCGTTTTGATGTTTCGCCCTATATAGGAAAAGGTGTTTTTGCGCCTCTTTCCGATGAATCGTTTTTTTGGCGGGTAAGGGTGTTTTTAGGAAGCATACAATGGCCTAATGGGGCTGACCTTTGTCCTGATACATTGTATTTGGATTCTTTAAGTATTTAGTTGCTTGAAAAACTATGGATGTTGCATAAGGAAAATTACAGTATAATTGAAGAAGAAACAAAGTAATAAATTGTAAATCATCATTATATAATTAAATATAGCGAAAGAAAAACAGATAAAAGACACATAATCATTTAGAATAGCTTTTCAAAAACGAATTCTTGAACACCTATTTCCACAAAGTCTCTATTGAGACACCTTATCAAGAAGCCGTTATGAAACGCCAATGTATTTTGGCGTGGAATGACTTGTTGATAAGGTGGGAGTGGAAACCCGGTGTTCGGCAAGTTGAACAAATTCCACGCTTTTTCATGCACATCGGGCAACATATCAAGGAGGTAATGCGGCAACAGGGCGTAACTGCAACGCAGTTGGCCAAAGACATTTGTTGTGCCCGTCCGCATATCCATAGGATTTTCCGTAAAGATAACATCGATGTCGCCTTGCTTGAAAGGATTTCCAGAGCGTTGAATTATGATTTTTTTCGCGACCTTTCGGATGAATTCAATAGGAAAGTGTAACCAATGTGGTTACTGTAACTGAATTGGTTACTTGAAAAAGAGCCTTGAAACGAAAGAAGAAAGTATTTTTGAAGCCAGATCAATTAACAACTAACACTGCGGGCGACAGAATAAAGACTGCCAAAATAGAATGAGAAGAAAACACTTTTGTACGTTGCTTCTATTGTTTATAGTAATCGGACTTACATCATGTTCAAACGATAAAAACAATCCTGAAAAACTTATCATTGGGAAATGGAATTTATAGAAATAGAAGTTAATAATACGGGATTCCTAGAAAATGGAATGCTGCAACATTTTGGAATTGCAAGTAGTGCAGATTGTATTTTCAAAGAAGATGGTAGTTGTACAGTTTGCTTTAGGAACTCCTTATGTGCTGACGGAAAGGCTGACGGAAAGTATACTGTTGAGGATGATGTATTGAGAATAAAAGATGTTGAAGTATCGGTTCCTCTTCATTTGCTTTTTGAGAATGATGCAGATCTACAGGATCTCTGTAATGCCTATGATTTCCATCTTGGCATTGATAAAATCACAAAATCTTCATTGAAAGTTACAGGAACACTTATGATACAAAACCCTTACTATCATAATTATTCAGAAACTTTCTCACTTAAATGTACTATGGAGAGAAAATAGATTAAGATTATTGAAATATGACAAGATACGTAATAAGAGAGGAAGATGATAGCAGTGATGTAATGGTCGGGACATTCATTATCACTATGATTGTCACCGTTATATCCTTTATTGCCGTTGTAGTATTTGCTTTCATAGCAGTAGGTGTTGTTTGGGGAACATTTACAAGTATCAAGAATTATATAAGTGGGGTTGTAGCGGAAGGATCACATTTGGGAAAAACCATTTCTGAAGCATGGAATGGAAATGTTGATTCTATGCAATATTTTTTTGATACGGCACGGGATTATAACCATATTTTGTCCACACTGGTTAAGCCGTTTCTAGTTATGGCTGGAGTTGGTGTCATCCTTGTGGGAACGGTATTGTTGCCAGTTTGGATAATCATACATACTGTATTTCTGCTCTTATTACTTCCTTTTAAAGGGATTAGGAAAAAAGAGGAGAGTCTTCTAAATTGACGGTAGTCTCAATAAAAGTAAACCAGAGCCGCAAAAGGTTCTGGTTTTTCATTTGCCTTTTCATGAAAAATATGCATTTTCACCCTAAAAAAGTGCCGAAAAATATGCAAAAAATCTGCATATTTTTCATAACTTCAAGTAATTCATCACATTATTCTCAATGCGTTTGGCGAGGTCTTCCGAATCGGCGGACGAAGCATTACGCCAAGCGGGTTATCGCAGTGTAGTAAAATTTGTGAATAATCGATGGATTAAAGTAGGGATTCTGTAAAGTTTCGGAAGAGAAGATTGGCTTTCGGAATCTTTTCATTTGGTGATTGAATATGCGTCTTGTTGAATAAAAAGAAATGCCTATCTTTGCATCGTATTTAAATAATTGATTATGCCTGAATTGTTTAGACAATATGGATTTATCTTCATGTTTTTTTCTCACGAACATGAACCCATCCATGTGCATGTTAGAGGCCATAATGGCGATGCTAAGTTTGTTTGGGATGATGAGGGTTTTGTCTTAGAAAGTTCCAACAACATAAAAGCCAATGATTTGAAACGCATTGAGCGTGCCATTCATGAGAATGCAGACATTATTATCAACCGTTGGTATGAAATTTTCGATTCAAAAGATGTTGAAAATCAATAAAATATGGTTTGATGGAGAATGGCTGTACGGTCTTGGCGATGACGGAAACACTTATCGCCAGTCGCTGCTTTGGTACAAGGCATTGGCCAATGCCACTGATGCGGAACGTCAGAAATATGAAATCAGCACGATAGGAATCCATTGGCGAAAGTTGGATGTTGATGTCAGTTTTGAAAGCTTCGCCTATGATGAAGCGGAGCCTTCGGAAATGCAACGCTTTTTTTTGACGCATCAGGAGATTGATGTTGGTAAGTTTGCAGAAGGAGTTGGCATCAATGTGTACTTGCTGAAGAACTATATCAATGGTTTCAAAAAACCTTCTCAGGAACACGAACAGCAGATTTTGCAACAAATTCACCAAATAGGTCAGAAAGGTTTTGTTGCTTCGTTCTAAGAAATTGCTGTAAAAAATATGCTTCAACTATGCGGAATCTGTGTTTTTTAGCACTTTCCGCATAGTTGAAGCATATTCTTGATTGTAGGGTCGCGACGGATCGCGTCTCTGCATTATTTCGTCAGGAAATTCATCACATTGTTTTCAATGCGCTTTGCTAAATCTTCCGAGTCGGCGGCCTTTTCGAATTTGTGGCCGGTCACTTTTTCGTAGAGTTCGATGTAACGGTCGGAAACGCTATCGACGTATTCAGGTGTCATTTCTGGCACTTGCTGACCTTCCTTGCCTTGGAAACCGTTGGCCATCAGCCATTCGCGGACAAATTCCTTTGAAAGCTGAATCTGAGGTTCGCCTTTTGCAAAGCGTTCTTCGTATTGGTCGGCGATGAAATAGCGTGATGAGTCGGGCGTGTGGATTTCGTCCATCAGGTAGATTTGGTCGCCAATCTTGCCGAACTCATATTTTGTATCAACGAGGATAAGTCCTTGTTTTGCAGCGATTTCGGTTCCGCGTTGGAAGAGTTTGCGTGTGATGGCTTCAATTTGTGCGTAGTCGCTTTCGCTAATCAGTCCTTGGGCGATGATTTCTTCGCGTGAAATGTCTTCGTCGTGACCTTCATCAGCCTTTGTGGTAGGCGTGATGATAGGTTCGGCGAAACGCTGGTATTCGCGCATTCCGTCAGGAATCTGCACGCCGCAGATGGTGTGCTGACCGCTCTTGTAGGTGCGCCATGAACTGCCCGTGAGGTAGCCGCGGATAATCATTTCGATTGGGAAAGGTTTGCAGAGCTTGCCCACGGTGACCATCGGGTCGGGTGTGGCGAGTTTCCAGTTCGGCACAATGTCGGTGGTGGCATCGAGGAACATAGAGGCTATCTGATTGAGTACCTGCCCCTTGAAAGGAATGCCTTTGGGCAGAATGACATCGAAAGCGGAGATACGGTCGGTGGCAACCATAACCATATATTCGTCGTTAATGAAATAACAGTCGCGGACTTTGCCGTGATAAACCTTGGTCTGGCCAGGGAAATTGAAATCTGTTCTTGTTAATGCTTTCATGATGATATTGTGAGATTTAAAGATTCAAGATATAATGATTTAAAGATTTAAAATTCAAATATTTAAAGATTTATGATTTACTTTCTTCTTCGCTTGTTGCGGCGTGGTGTCGTTTGTAGGCGTTCACAATGTCGGTGACGAGTTTGTGACGCACCACATCCTTTTCGTCGAGCATGATGAAATCAATGCCTTCCACATCTTTCAGCACTTCCATGGCTTGCGGCAAGCCAGATGGCGTTTTTGGCGGCAGGTCGATTTGCGTGATGTCGCCGGTGACAATGAATTTGGCAGAGCGTCCCATGCGTGTGAGGAACATTTTCAGCTGGCTGCGCGTAGCATTCTGCGCTTCGTCGAGGATGACGAAAGCATGGTCCAAAGTGCGGCCGCGCATGAAAGCCAAAGGCGCAATTTCGATGGTGTGGTCTTCGAGATAGCCTTCCAGTTTTGCCGATGGAATCATGTCGCGCAAGGCATCGTAAAGCGGTTGCAGATAGGGGTCGAGCTTGTCTTTTAAATCGCCGGGAAGGAAACCAAGATGTTCGTCAGCTTCAACGGCTGGGCGCGTCAAGATGATGCGTTTCACTTGACGGGCTTTTAAGGCGCGCACGGCCAAGGCAACGGCGGTGTAAGTCTTTCCCGTTCCGGCGGGACCGATGGCAAATATCAGGTCTTTCTTCTCCGACGACTGCACCATGCGTTTTTGGTTGGCGGTGATGGCTTTGATAGGCGTTCCGCCGCGTCCAAAGACCAAGACATCGCTATCGAAAAGCTGGCGTTGGATTTCCGTATTGCTGTTTGCAAGCATCACTTTTTCAACGTCTTGCTCGCCAATCTTTCCGTTTCTTTCGAGTTGCAGCACCAACATTCCGTAGCGGCTGATGAAATAATCAATCTCGTCTTCTTCGCCCATCACCTTCATGAAATCGCCTCGTGCAATGATTTTCAGCTTCGGGAAAAGCTCCTTCACCTTATTCAAATACTTGTCGTTAGGGCCGTAAAGCTCTTTTGGATCCACATTTTCTATCTGTAAAATCTGTTCTGCCATAATATACAAATTAGCAGTTTGTTTTCGAGTAGCCAAATTTGCGCTACAAAAATAGTAAATTTGATTTGATAAGTAATCATTCCGAAGAAATCTATGAAAAACTGGTTGTTGGTTATCGGTTTACGGTTTTCAGTTTTTCAGTTAGTTACAGTATTTCACCATTCATTCATCACCAAATAACTCGTCATCCGTCCCCATTCTTTGGTATGAACCGAATGAATATGGCTTATGCACCGTTTTTCATCCCTATTTTCGTCACTTTCGTCCCAAAAACTGGTTTTTTGTCCCTGCTTCAAACCGTCAATCACTTTGTTTGTTATGAGTGAAATCCAAGTCCTAATTTTGCGGCAAAATCAACCAAAAGGAAAATGAAGAATATGATTTGCACATTCGGCGATTCCATTATGAAAGGTGTGGTTTCGTCTCAAAAAGATGTTTCGGGAAGACCACTTTATCAGGTTTCCGAACAGAATTTCGTCAACCGTTGCAGACAGCGGTTTGGCATCAACATCAGGAATTATGCCTGTTATGGCAGCACTACCACCCAAGGCATGAAGTACATCAACCGACACGAAAAGGAAGTGAAGGAAGCTGATTACATTCTGTTTGAATATGGCGGCAACGATTGCGATTACGACTGGAAATCAATTGCAGCCTCTCCAAGCGATTTGCATTTGCCAAAAAATCCGTTGGATGTTTTCGTGTGCCAATATCAGGATTTGATAAAGAAAATCAGGAACTTAAACGGAAATCCCGTCATCATGTCGCTGCCTTTGATTGACCCTGACAGGTTTTTCGACCATCTTTCGTTGGGTCTGAATCGCGACAACATTCTCAGTTGGTTGGGTGGCCGCACGATGCATCTTTACCAATGGCACGAAATGTACAACGTCGAGCTTTTCAAGATGGCACGTCGTTTGCGTGTGCCTATCATTGACGTCACTTCGCCGTTTCTTGAATTGCGCAATTACAGCGATTTCCTTTGCGACGACGGCATCCATCCGAATGAAAAAGGTCATGCCCTGATTGCCGAAACCATTGAGAATAATTTTGGCGCAATTTTTGATTAGGTTGATATTTGTATTATTTTTGCAAACACAAAATTTCAAAGAAATGAAGAAAACACTTTTCACATTTTTGGCTCTTTTTTTAGCAGCCTTTACTTTTGCCCAGACAAAGGGCGACAATGCCGTGGCTAACAGCATTTTGGGAGATTATGAATCTGTGCAGGGCAAGGATCATTTCAAGGCTCATGTCACTCAAAACAGCAACGGAACTTTCAAAGCCCAGATTTTCTGGATTGAAAACGACAAAGACGAGAACGGCAACAAACTTCTCGATGCCAACAATCCTGACAAGAGTCTGCGCAATGTTCCGGTCGATCAGATTGTGCTTTTTGACGGATTGCAGTACGATGCCGATGACAAGGAGTGGAATGGCACCAAGATTTACGATCCGCAGCGTGGCATCCGCGCCAAGCTGACCTGCCAATTTCAGCCCGATGGCAAATTGATGCTCAAAGGCTCGGTGATTGGCATCAGCGAAAAAGTCTATTGGACCAAGATCAAATGATTTCATTTTTCCGATTAAGACTTCCGTGTTGTCGGCTGATGGCACGGAAGTTTTTTATGTGATAACGAAAACAAAACAAACTTGATTGCAAATGAAAAATTTTACGATAAGAAACGAACAACCGTCAGATTATAAGGAAGTTGAAAATCTGGTCAGGGAATCTTTTTGGAATGTATATCGTCCTGGGTGTCTGGAGCATTATGTGCTGCATTGCCTCCGCAACGATGCGGCTTTCGTCCCGGAACTTGATTTCGTGATGCTCATTGATGGCAAAATCATGGGACAAATCATCTTCATGCGCACCGAAATTAAGTGCGATGATGGAAAACTGCTACCCATTGTCACTGCCGGACCGCTTGCCATTGCGCCCGAATACAAACGCCAAGGCTATGGCAAGGCTTTTTTGGATTATGCCCTCGCAAAAGCTACCGAAATGGGTTTCGGTGCCATTTGCTTTGAAGGCAACATCGGCTTTTACAAACATTGCGGTTTCACTTATGCTTCCGATTTTGGCATCCGTTATCACGGTTTGCCTGAAGGAGAGGATGCATCGTTTTTTCTCTGCAAGGAACTGAAACAAGGCTATTTAAATGGTATTCAGGGCGAATATGCCACGCCACAAGGCTATTTCGTCGATGAAAACGAATGTAAGGAATTTGACAGGCAATTTCCACCAAAGGAAAAACTGCGTTTGCCGGGACAGATATTTTGAGATTTTTTGCCGTATTGTGACTTAAAAATGCACCTTAAAAATGTATTTTATATTTTATTTTTGCACTTCTATGGTGCAATTTTGTATTTTTGCAACTCAAATAAGCCTGCATTATGGATATAAACCTAGTGAATTACATGCAGAATCAATTGGCAAGTACGCCAGTAAATTTCAAACGGTATATGTTTGAAAACATTGATTGGGAAAGCAGAATGTTCGGCTTGGTTGGCCCGCGTGGCGTTGGAAAAACCGTTCTTTTTCTGCAATACATCAAAGAGAATTGGAGTAAAAAGAAAATGTTTTACGTTTCGGCTGACAATTCCTATTTTTCCAATCACACATTGGTTGATCTTGCTGACGAATTCAGCAAAGAGGCAGGAGAGCACCTATTCATTGATGAAGTCCATAAATATGAAAACTGGTCACGCGAACTGAAACAGATTTATGACACCCATCCTGACATGAAAATCTCTTTTACAGGTTCTTCTGTGCTTGAAATCAACAAAGGCGAGGCTGACTTGAGTAGAAGAGCACCCATTTACAAGATACAAGGATTATCTTTCCGCGAATATCTGGTCATGTTTCATGGCTTGAATGTTCCTGTTTTAGAATTGAAGGATATTATTGAAAACAAACCGTTTGCGATAGAGGGCGTAAGTCATCCCTTGCCGCTTTTCAAAGACTATTTGCAAAAAGGCTATTATCCGTTTGCATCCGACAAGCAGTTTGATGTCATCATGAACCAAACCATCAATCTGACCATGGAGGTGGATATACCACAATATGCCAACATGAATGTGTCTACGGCGCGAAAACTCAAGAAACTATTGGGAATCATTGCCATGAGTGTACCATTCAAGCCCATTATGGATAAAATATCCAAGATGATTGGAGTAAGCCGCAACGATATTGGCGATTATTTCCTATATATGGAAAACGCAGGTATGATTTCGCAAGTCAGAGACGCCACAGGCGGCATTATGGCATTAGGCAAAGTGGAAAAAGTCTATTTGGACAACACCAACATTGCTAATGTCTTAGGTGAACAGGCAACCGATATTGGTAACATCCGCGAAACGTTTTTCTTCAACCAGATGCGAGTGAAAAACAAAGTTTTTGCTTCCAAAACATCAGATTTTGAGATAGATGGCATCACCTTTGAAATCGGTGGAAAAGGGAAGGGAAAGAAACAGATTTTATCTACTCCAAATTCCTATGTGGTGAAAGATGACATTGAGTTTGGCTCAGGGGACATCATTCCTTTGTGGTTGTTTGGGCTGAATTATTAGAAATTTCGCCAAAGGAAAAAACGTGCTCGCCGAGGCAGATATTTTGAGACTTCTTGGCTCTATTTATTCAAAAATATACATTAATTCTGGTGTTTCGGCTTGCCGACGATAAAAACTCTCAACTCCTAACTCCCAACTCCTAACTTTTTCCTACCTTTGCGCCAAATTCAATCTAAACGATATGTTAAGCGAACAGGAACAAATCAGAAGAAATTCTTTAGCCGAATTATATAAGTTAGGCATCAATCCTTATCCGCAGGCTGCTTATCCTGTGACGGTGAGCACTACGGAAATCCTTGAAAAGTTTGACGACAACAATCTTGAGCAGTTTCTGGAAATCAGCATTGCCGGCCGCATTATGAGCCGCCGCATCATGGGTGCTGCTTCGTTCTGCGAACTGCAAGATGCAAAAGGCCGTATCCAGCTGTATATCAAGCGCGATGAAATCTGCCCAGACGAGGACAAGACCATGTACAACACGGTTTTCAAACGTCTTTTGGACATCGGCGACTTCATCGGCGTGAAAGGTTTTGCATTCCGCACACAGATGGGCGAAATCTCCGTTCACGTCAAGGAACTGACTGTTTTGAGCAAATCGCTGCGCCCGCTGCCGATTGTCAAGGAAAAGGATGGCGTTGTTTACGATGCCTTCTCTGATCCTGAATTGCGCTACCGTATGCGTTATGTCGACCTTGTGGTCAACGACAAGGTGAAGGACATTTTCATCACCCGCACCCGCATCATCGACAGCATCCGCCGTTTCTTCAACGAAAGCGGTTATCTCGAAGTAGAAACACCTGTGCTGCAAGCCATTCCGGGCGGCGCAACAGCCCGTCCATTCATTACGCATCACAATGCCTTGGACATTCCGATGTATCTGCGTATTGCCGATGAATTGTATCTGAAACGCCTGATTGTCGGCGGTTTCGATGGCGTGTATGAATTTTCGCGCAACTTCCGCAACGAAGGCATGGACCGCACACACAATCCTGAATTTACCGGCCTTGAAATCTATGTGGCCTACAAGGATTATATTTGGATGATGGATTACACTGAAGCCATGATAGAACGCGCCGTCACCGAAGTGCTTGGCACCGATACCGTGAAAGTCGGCGACAATGAAATCTGCTTCAAGCGTCCGTTCAAGCGCATCACCATGATTGATTCCATCAAAGAAAAGACCGGCATCGATATTACAGGCATGGACGAAGCCCAACTGCGCGATGTGTGCAAACAACTTGATGTTGAAGTTGACGCATCAATGGGCAAAGGCAAGCTGATTGACGAAATCTTTGGCGCCAAGTGCGAAGGCACCTACATACAGCCTACTTTCATCACCGATTATCCTGTCGAAATGTCGCCACTTTGCAAGCGCCACCGCAACAATCCTGAACTGACCGAGCGTTTTGAGCTGATGGTCAACGGAAAGGAACTGGCCAACGCTTACACCGAACTGAACGACCCAATCGACCAACGTGCCCGTTTCGAAGAACAAATGAAACTCTCAGAACGCGGCGACGACGAGGCCATGTTCATCGATCAGGACTTCCTCCGCGCTTTGGAATATGGTATGCCGCCAACCTCAGGCATGGGCATCGGCATCGACCGTTTCGTCATGCTGCTCACGGGCCAAACCACCATTCAAGAAGTGCTTTTGTTCCCGATGATGCGCCCTGAAAAAGTGAAGAAAGTCGCCAACAAGGAAGACTTTATGGCTATCGGCGTTCCCGAAGCATGGGCCGAAGTTTTGGTCAGCAATGGCTACACTTCCGTTGAGGCAATCAAGGAAGAAAAGGCTTCCGCTCTGCGTGAAAAGCTGAATGGCCTCCGTAAGAAAAACAAACTCGACATTCCGGCCTTGCAGTTGGAAGATGTTGAGGCTTGGCAGAAATAAATCCAAATAAAATATTAAATTCTCCCGCTGATCTCGCTGATTTCCGCTGACTTATTTACGGAAATCCACGCTATCAGCGGGCGTCTTTTTGTAAGCTCCTCCGCGCTATTTGCGGGAGACTTTTTGTCGGCCTCTCTGCGTAAGTCTGCGTTATCTGCGGGAGGCATTTTCAGAACTCCATCACTAATTTCAAATTAATGTATCGTGGAGTGAGATAATTAGGAACGCCGTATGACTTGTTGTCGGTGTTTTTTACCCAAGTATATGAAATTGTGTTATTTATGTTCAGCAAATTGAAGACTTCGAAGCTCACAAACATATTCTTGACATAGTTGAGCGGATTGCCTTTTCTGAAGCTGCTGCCTTCATAAATGAGTTGTTTGCTGAAGCCGATGTCGACACGACGGTAAGGATTGAATTTTCCGGCAGGATAATAGAAATCAGAATTGTTTGCATTGACGGGCAAGCCCGTTCCGAAGGTCAAAGTCATATTGACGTGCCAAGTCGGAGCCATTGGAATATAATCCTGGAAGAAAAGAGAAAAACTCAGCAACTGATTGGAAGGGCGGTCGTGCCATCCCAAAGCAATGGTGTCGGCGACGGCAGCATCGGAATGGTTGTAGAATGGCAGCTTTTTCCCTTCACTGTCAACAAGATAATAATCGCCCTGTATGTCTTCTTGCGTCTTCATCAGCGAAAGGCTTGCCCAGCTGTCGATGCCTTTCACAAATTCGCCATTCACCTTTAGGTCGATGCCAGTCGCGTATGCTTTTGCCGATTGGTCGGCGTAATAGCGGATTTTCACGTTGTCGATGTCGTAAGGAATCACATGGGTGAAATACTTGAAATAGGCTTCCGAAGTCAGGATGAAAGGACGGTTCCAGGCGCGGAACTTGAAATCGTTGCCCAAAACAATCTGATAGGAACGTTGCGCTTTTGAATCGGCAAACAAGGTTCCGTCGCGCTTACGGATTTCGCGATAGAATGGCGTTTGATGATAAACGCCTCCCGAAAGCCTGTAAACCAACTCCTTGCCTTCCAAACTCGGACGATAGGCGATGCCCGCACGTGGACTGACATAAACTTTCTTATTATAACCCCAGTAATTGGCACGCAGACCGCCTGTAATGACAAATTCACCGTCGTCATGGTAAGGTATCGTCCATGAGTTTTGGATGAATCCATCCAAATTATTGATGGAAAGCAGATTGTGTGATTTATAAGTTGTGTTTACATCCAAATCCGGCAGCAGATTCAGATTCTGAGGATTACCAATTGAATCATGTGGATGCGGCAAGCTGTAACCAGCCGAGTCAATCATCTGCCATTCATCCACGATATCGTCAACTTCCTGATGCTGGAAACGCAAGCCCCATTTCATCAAGCTGTTGCCAAAAGCGTATGTTCCCTTGTGGTCGAAATTATAGACTTGGGCATAGAAAGCGTTACGGGCGTGTTTGATATGTTTGCCGACATCGTTATAAACCATGACTTCGCCAGAAGTCTCTGAACCCAAACTGAGGTCGCGTTCACCGAGAAAATACCAACCTGTAATGTCGTATGTTTCGGTTTCGTAAGTCGAATAGGCAGAAGCTATCAGCTTGAGATTCAAATTATTATTAGGTTTGTAGGTCAAGGTCATGGCACCGAGGCCCGTTGTGTAGTCATCGGTTTCCTTGCCGTCGAAATTGATTTTCAGGCGCATCGCCTGATTGATGGTTCCAAAATCTGTTTCACCGGATTCGGGCCTTAATGCATATTGGTTCTTTGAGTAATAGCCCAAAAACGACAATTCCCATTTTGCATTGAAATTGTAGTTCAGTAAGGCTTGAGCATCGGCGAAGTTCGGATGATAGGACCCTTTTGTGTCCATCAGGCTCAAGGCAAGCGCCGTGTTTTTGTAGCGTGCTCCGACGAGATAACTGAATTTTTCGTTTTTCGTGGCACCTTCAACATGGGCTTCAGCGCCTAACATACTCAAAGTCAATGAGCCAGCTGTTTCTCTTGGCCTTTTGTAAGTGACATCCAAAACCGATGACATTTTGTCGCCATACTCCACCGAAAATCCGCCGGCGGAAAACTCGATGTTTGAGACCAGACTTGAATTGACAAAGCTCAGCCCTTCCTGCTGCCCCGAACCAACCAGAAAAGGCCTGTAAATCTCAATGCCGTTGACGTAAATCAAGTTTTCATCGAAATTGCCGCCGCGCACCGTATATTGCGAACTCATTTCGTTGTTCGAAGTCACACCCGGCAAGGTTTTTATTAGATTTTCAATGCCGCCGCCCATTGATGGGAGGAGGGTTACTTGTTTTGCATCCAAGCGCGTTAGGCTTGAAGCATCGACAGCGCGGTCACTGATGACGGCATCGGGCAGGTTCTGGGCCGTTGAGGTTAAAATTATGTCAAGTTTGCGTTTTTCGTCTGATTTCAGGTTGATAAATTCCTTTTTCTGTTCGTATCCGATGTAGGAAAAAACAATTTCCCAAGTGCTGTCGCAAGGTAAAGTTAGTTCATAATAGCCTCTCGCATTGGTTGTTACGCCGAATGTTGAGCCAGGCACAGCCACATTTGCCAAATCAATAGGGTTTTTCTGTTCGTCGGTCACTTTGCCGTAAATCATCCCCGTCTGCTTTTGCTGGGCAAAGGCGAAACAAGTTGAAAGCAGCAGTGCTATTAATAATAGGTGTTTACGCATATTGAGATAACTTTGATTTGGCCGGAATATTGTTTCAAACAAAAAAAGCCGCTGCGCAACGCACAGCAGCTATATTTTTTCAGTTCACATTCGGGTTTACCAACGGTTTAAGTTACCCTTTTCGGAGGCGTCCATGATAGCGGCATAAATGCCCTTCTTGTTGATGGTGCGCAGACCAGCTGCGGAAACCTTCAGGACAACCCATTCATCCCATTCCGGAACGTAGAACTTCTTGATTTTCAGATTAGGTTCGAATGTTCTCTTGGTTCTCTTGTTTGAGTGAGAAACGTTGTTACCAGTAATCGTCTTTTTACCTGTAATTTGACAAATTTTTGACATGACTCTATTCCTTTTATAATTAACAATTGCCTTTTTCCAAAAGGGACTGCAAAAGTACGCTTTTTTTCGATACCACAATCCCCTATCTTCAAAAATCACGCAAAAGTAGGAAAATTTTTGAAACGTATTGACTTTGGACAAGAAATTAATGTTGATAGGTCTGTTGAAAAATCGCAAATGACCGTAAATGAGCCGATAAACCATGTTCAGAAAACATTTGTCGGATTATTTGTGACAATTTGCGTTTCGTCTTTTTCCAGCAAGCCGAATTAAATCCTATCTTTGCAGTCCAAAACGACACAATTTAAAATGAAAATTGAAGATTTAAAGGTTGGAAAACTGGTTTATACCATTCAGGCTGACAATGCCGACGGCGAGATTTTGGAAAGTGCCACCGAAGAGAAACCGCGTGTGATGATGTTTGGCGTGGGCCGTATCATGAAGAGTTTTTCCGATGGCTTGCGAGGTTTGGAAGCTGGTGATTCATTTGCCTTTACCATTTCGCCTGATCAGGCTTTCGGCTGGCACGACGACGAAAAAGTGATGGATGCTCCACTTGGCATTTTTATGGAAGACGGAATAATCCGAGAAGATTTGCTCGTGGTCGGCAATGTCATTAAATTGCAAGATAAGGATGGCCATCCTTTCGATGGAAAGATTATGGAAATTTTTGAAGACCATGTCGTTATGGATTTCAATCATCCTTTGGCGGGTCACAGTCTGTTTGTGAAAGGCAAGGTTTTGGAAGTCAGGGAACCCACGATTCAGGAAATGGATGAGGAAGTGGAATATCGGAAAAATCATGGGCATCATTGCCATCATCACGAACACGGCCATTCCTTTGATGGCGGAAACTGCGACTCATGTCATTAAAACATGAAACAAAGTCTTAGAAAACTATATAAAAAGTTCAGGAAACTAATCCTTTATGCTGTTTTTGGAATAGTCAGTACGGGATTGGAGTTTGGCATTTTTAGCATTTTGCTCCAATCAATGTCCTATCAGTGGGCCAATGTCATTGGATTTCATGTTGGCATTATCAGCAGTTTTTTCCTGAATAGAAAATACAATTTCAAAGTCAAGGACAATCCTGTTTCGCGTTTCCTGGTTTTTTATGGCATTCAGCTTATAGGTCTGTTAATCAGTTCATTGGTTCTGATGTTCTTTATTGAGAATTTGGGATGGGACAAGCTTGTTGCCAAGGCTTTGTCAATTCTTATTGTCGCCCTTCTTCTTTTTGAGCTTAATAACCTGATTACATTCAGGAGGAAAAGATAAATTAAGTAACAGTGTGTCAATTCATTCGCTTGCGCATTCAAAATTCCTGTACAATCTGTAAAATATGTAGTTCATTGATAATCAGTACAATCTACGTAATCTGCGGTTTAAAAAACATAGTTTATTCCTTGAAAGACTTCTGTCCGTCAGATTAATTGTTACCTTTGTCGCGCCTTTTGTGAAACAGTTTCCATCAGGCTTTCCGCATGCTAAGTTTTAGACTGAAATTGCAGTTTGGCTTGCGGAATCAAGGATGATTTCAAATTTTGCAAACCAATTCAACACCATGAAATTCACTAAAACAGCAGTATTCATTTCATTTTTTCTTCTTCAAGGTTGCAATGCCTACAGACACAACACGGCAAATGAAATCGGGAAAATAACGGTTACAAGTCCCGATGCCGTCAAGTATCTTCCCGGTTTTCCGGCTTTCGATGACAAGGATGCCTTTTTCAACGATTCAATCATGTATGAACGTGGCTATGCCATGAGAGACAGCGAGCGAGGCAGACAGGCCATCGACGATGCCAGTATTCAGCTCGATTTTTATCACAAAAGGTTTGGTGAGGTTATGGGGGTTAACATAAGCGAAGAAAACACTCCTGCCATAGCTAATTACCTGAAAGCCACCCATTCATTCGCAGGAAAGAGCATAGTGAAAGCCAAAGGCAGTTTTAGCCGTGAGCGTCCGTTCAGCTATTTCGGCGAGTCTTCGAGTATTCCTAAAGATGAAGAAAAATACGGAGCATACACCTCTTATCCTTCGGGACACAGTATCGGGGCTTGGATAATTGCACTATCTTTGACGGCCATCGACGACGAGCACGAATGTGAAATCATCCGCGTGGGCTACGAACTCGGACAGAGCAGAGTCATAACGGGTTTCCATTATCAGAGCGATGTGGAGGCAGGCCGTTTGGCTGCCAGCGTCGTTTTTGCAAAAATAGTTTCGGACGAGGAATACATCAAACTTATGGATCTTGCACGCAAGGAACTGCAAGAATTAAGGAGCAAGTGATTTTCCGATTGAAAAAAATCCTACCTTTGCAGCACTTTTCAGAAATTGTCTAACTCATTAAAAATAAAAAGAAATGGCTTTTAACCTCAGAAACAGAAACTTCCTGAAGCTTTTGGACTTCACACCGGAAGAAATAAAGTTTTTCCTCAAATTGGCTGCCGACCTGAAAGCTGCCAAATATGCTGGAACCGAACAACCACACCTCACTGGCAAGAACATTGCCTTGATTTTCGAAAAGACCTCAACCCGTACACGTTGCGCTTTCGAAGTTGCCGCTAAGGATCAGGGTGCTCACGTCACTTATCTTGGACCTACCGGTTCACAGATTGGCGTTAAGGAATCCATGAAAGACACAGCCCGCGTTTTGGGCCGTATGTTCGATGGCATCGAATACCGTGGTTTTGCTCAGGACATCGTTGAAGAACTGGCTCAGTATGCTGGTGTTCCGGTTTGGAACGGCTTGACCAACGAATTCCACCCGACACAGATTTTGGCTGACTTCCTCACCATGCAGGAACACAGCGATAAACCGCTCAACCAAGTCACTTTCGCTTACTGCGGTGATGCCCGTTTCAACATGGGTAACTCACTGATGGTTGGTGGCGCCAAGATGGGTATGGATGTCCGTATCGTGGCTCCAAAGGAATTGCAGCCAAATCAGGAACTGATTAATACCTGCAAGGAAATCGCTAAGGAAACAGGTGCAAAGGTCACCGTTACCGATAACGTTGCCGAAGGTGTCAAGGGTTGCGACTTCTTGTATACCGACGTTTGGGTATCGATGGGCGAACCTGCTGAAGTATGGAAGCAGCGCATCGACCTGCTCATGCCTTACCAGGTCAACAAGCAGATGATGGAAATGACAGGCAACCCGAACTGCAAGTTCATGCACTGCCTGCCGGCTTACCACAACCTCGAAACTCAGGTTGGCCGCGATGTCAACGCTAAGTTCGGTCTCGACGGCATCGAAGTCACAGAAGAAGTGTTCGAATCAAAGAACAGCATCGTTTTCGACGAAGCCGAAAACCGTATGCATACCATCAAGGCTGTCATGGTGGCTACCTTGGGCGACTAATAAATAGGAATTTTTGAATTTGGTTGCAGGGATTGCCTGACGGCAAGAAATCAAATCAATAATCTGTCAAAAATCATATTTTCTTGATAGTCCTTTGTGAAAGAAAACAAAGATTTTTGAAAGATTTTAAATGAGGATTTTAATAAGATTTCTTCGGCGAAGCCGAATCCTGAAAAATCAATAAATTCAATATGACATCTTAATTTGGAATTGCCCTGCCTGTGCGGGGCAATTCCTTTAAAAACAGGCATCATGTTATCACTTTTCACAGGTTCGGGCGTCGGCCCTACGGTCTTCTATCTGGCAGTCTCCATCGTGTTGGGTCTGCTGCTGGGCAAACTGAAAGTCGCTCACGTTTCGCTGGGCATCACCTGGGTGCTTTTCATAGGCATCATTCTGAGTGCCTTGGGCATTTCGCTCAATGGCGAAATGTTGCACATCATCAAGGAGTTCGGTTTGATACTCTTTGTCGTTGCCGTTGGCTTTCAGGTCGGACCAAACTTCTTTGCTTCTTTCAAAAAAGGCGGCTTGAAACTCAATCTTTGTGCCATTGCCATTGTCGCTTTGGGCGTTTTGACCACGGTGTTGATTAGCCGTTTCAGCGGCGAGCCTCTGGAAGTGATGGCTGGCGTTTACACGGGCGCCATTACCAACACGCCGGGCATGTCGGCGGCGCAGCAGACGGTCGGCGAACTGGGCATTTGCAGTCCCGAGACGATAGCCAACGGCTATGCCGTGGCTTATCCTTTAGGTGTTGTCGGCCTCATAGTCAGTTGCCTGATTATCCGTGCCGTGTGCAAGGTGAAACTGGATAACGAACCTATGTCGGATGCCAATCAGGAAGATGTGCGGGCACCGAAAAGCGAGACTACGAAAGCCGCTGCACAACGCCATAAGATTTTGCTGATACCTATTTTCCTGACCATTGGTTTGGGCATCGTATTAGGCTCGATTCCTGTCCCGATTGGCATGTCGGCACCGGTCAAGTTGGGTTTGGCAGGCGGCCCATTGGTGATGGCCATTCTGGTCAGTTGGATTGGCGTGAAAAAAGGTTGGCTCGACACCGATTTCACTGGCAGCCACGGTATCTGGATGTTGCGTGAAGTGGGTATTGCCCTGTTCCTGGCGGCTGTCGGTTTGGGTGCCGGCGGCAGTTTCATCGACACCATCAAGGCGGGCGGCTATATGTGGATTCTGTATGGCGTCATCATTACCATGGTGCCAACTTTGCTGGTCGGCATCTTCGCACGCCTGGTGCTGAAAGTCAATTATTACACTTTGATGGGCGTGATTGGCGGCGCCACCACCGACCCGCCGACTTTGGCCTTTGCCAATACTGTTGCCGCCGAACAGCAGAAAGCCACAGGCAGAACCGAGGAAAACCAGTTGCCGAACATGGGCTATGCCACGGTTTATCCTTTGACGATGTTCCTGCGTATCTTCACGGCACAGTTGCTGGTGCTTTTGGCAGTGTAAGGGAAATAAATCTTACATGAATCATTAGCAAATCTAAACTTGAAAAAATCTGATTTACAACATTTTACTAAAGAAAATACGAAAAGAATCTATAAAAAGATGTTACAGGAGTTATGATAATCATTTGCCTATGAACAACAGTTTCCTCAGAGGCTATCGCTATCTCTACAAAGTGACTTGGTTTAAGTTTATCTTAATCATGTTGGCGGCGTTAGCGACAATGGTTTTCCTTTGTAAGATTCCAACATTTTTTCTGGAGGCTAAAAGGAGTAATCCTAATAGTTATGGTTGGATTTATCCTATTTTTGCTTGTTTTATCTCACCCTTAATTGAAACAGCTTGTATTCAGTACTTGTTGTATAAGATTTTTGCTTTTTTCATTGCCAAGAAAAAAAGATTGTTTCCTGCTTATGTTTTAGGCAGTTCCATTATATTTGGATTATTTCATCTTTTGGGAGCCGATGCAAATATAGGATGGTACATTTATAGGTTCTGCACAGGCATGGCTGGGGGATTGGTATTCTCCACGACAATGTATTTTATGACTCGACGGAAACAGTATCCGTTTTGGTCAACAGTCGCGGTTCATGCAATTGCAAATACATTGTTAATTTGTCTGTCTTTAATTGAGATTCTTTTGCAAGGATAAGATTATTTTAGGCATCTATATACATTTAGGCCCAAACAGTGGAGAGATTATAAACATCAAACCAATGTGGATTCCCGCCCGTAGAGCGGGAATCTCAAGCTGCTAATTCAGCTTGATTTATACCGTTATCGATGTAAGATAAACCGTCATGGGTTAAAAAGTATTTTATTCCCCAAATAAATAACAAAAACCTGAGAAAAAATCGCATCGTCCCCTTGCGTGGGTTTCCAAAATATATTATTTTTGCACCTCGATGATTGCAAACCAAAAACCGTCTCATTCATTATGAATCCTTTGTTATGAATGTTTTCGGGTATGGTGCAGCCTTTCATCACGTTCAAATAATAACCCGGAAACCTGCATGAATCAGTGTGACGACAATAATTATGGCAAATCTCCTGCAATGACGCTTTGTGACATGGCAAAAAGTGCCGCGCAAGGCGGATTGTCCGTTTGTGACATGGCAAAAAGTGCCGCGCAAGGCGGATTGTCCGTTTCTGCCTTGTCAAAAAGTGCCGCGCAAAGCGGATTGTCCGTTTGTAACATGGCAAAAAGTGCCGCGCAAGGTGGATTGTCCGTTTGTGCCATGGCAAAAAGTGTTGCGCAAGGCGGATTGTCCGTTTCTGCCACGACAAAAAGTGTCGCGCAAAGCGGATTATCCGTTTCTGCCACGCAACATTGCACCATGCAGTTTTTCGCATCAAAAAGAACAACTCGGGGAAGCCACACGCTTCAAGCCGGAGCCGTGCCTGTCCCCGCCCTTCTGCCGAGGCAAAGCCATTTTGAAGGTTCCCAATGCATCCATCCAAAAACAACAGCACACATCATTAAAACTATTACCCATTCTATGAAAGAAAGAAGAGAAGAAAGAAGGGAAAGACATTATGGATGCGGATGGCCAGCCAATTACTCCAAAATGAAGAATCTTACTTTGGCCTCGAACTGCCACACTTCGGAAGTGTCGGCGGTTGCCACTCGCCTTGTGGCGCTTTATAAAGGCATGGAGTTCGCAGAGGACTCATATCTCACCAACGCCATGACCGGCTTCATCAGCCTGTCGGAGCGTATCACCGCGGCTGTCGACCGTAGCGTCCTCGCCGCCTACGACACTGAGGACCGTAACCGTTCGCAGTGCCTGCGTCAGTTTCATCATCTTCTGGTCGGCTCGCAAAGCTCGCAGGATGCCGTGGTGCGCGACAGCGCCAACGCCATCAGTGCGGTTTTCAAGCCCTGCGGACTTGCCGTCCTGCACAAGGGCCTCGATGAGAAGACCGGTCACATCAACGCACTGCTTGACGACCTCGACGAGACGGCCATGCAGCAGCATGTGGCCAACATTTCGGGTATGCCCGACTGCATTGCACAGCTGCGCGAAGCGCAAGCCGCTTTCGAGGCAAAACGCGCCGACTACCAGTCGCGCCGCGGCTTCCTGCACAGCAGCGCTTCGGCCACCGAACTGAAAGGCCTGATCCGCGAGCAGCTGAACACCGTGCTGATTCCATACTTCCAGGTCATGGACGGCGTGAAGGGAGGCAACTATGCGGAATTCAACACGACGCTGCGCGAAGTGATTGCCTCGGCCAACGCCACGGCAAACCAGCGCAGAGGCCGCAGACAAGCCCCAGCCCCTGATGAAACGCAAGCCGAACCCCGTCAAACCGTTGAAGAAGGAGGTCTTTCGGCTTAAACGTTACTTTGTTTTCTCTGCTTAGACAGATTGCCCGAAAGACAAACTCTTAAGCAGTAAGGCAGCCCCAACCGCAAACGGCCATCCGCCATCCATAACGGGGCTGCCTGTTTTATTGTGTGATAATTAAAGGCAATAATATACAATTTGACCTTTTTAAAACCAAAACATACAAAACCCGCAAAACCTTTCTCAATCCACCTTTGAATCTCGCAACCACTCGATTCATGCCCGGCAGAGCATCGGAGATGCGGAACCCGATGACCCCCGATTAGGGGGAATCGGACAGGAAAGAAAAAAGAGATTAATGATAAATTTGTTAGAGATTTGTTTCCAAAAAACAACTTGGGGTCTAAAAGAATATTATTGCCTTCATTTTTTACTTGCAAAATCAAAATTTCGTATATTTGGAGCCGAAAAGAGAAATGAAAATTGGAAGCGGGGCAGCCCGCCACAAAAGTACAAATGCTTTAAAGAGAACAACCATTAATTTTGACGACTATGAAAAGTAAGATTATCTTTTTATTACTAATATTAAATTCTGTTCTTTTGCCAGCCCAAATCCGCATAGATTGGCAGCAATGCTACGGGAGTATGGGAAACGATGATGCAAGGGGTATCATTGAGAAAGAAGGTGGGTACTGGGTCATTGGTAAAGCAAAGGAACCGAGCGGTATGGTTACATGTGAAAATGAAACAGGAAATGCTTGGCTGATTGAAATTTCAAGTGAAGGTGATTTGGTGGAAGAACATTGCATAAACATGGGGGCAAGTGAGAAGGGAGGACTTTTCAAGAGTCTGAGAGACGATTTCTATGCTATCGGCATGGCTCCTGATACTTTTAGTGAAAAAGCACAACTAAACGTGACAAAGATTAATCCTGATGGAGAAGTTGTATGGACAAGAAATTTTGGTGACAAGAACAAAGCATTTTGGCATCTTCCTAATGGAACAACCACTGCTGATGGGGGTATCATCGTCGGCATTGACACACAATGGGCTGGTGGTGACATTAGCAATTACTACGGAATTGATGATGTGTGGGTGATAAAGGTCGACAGCCTCGGCAATCTTGAATGGGAAACCACTTTGGGAACGAATGGTGATGAAATTGCCGGAAGATATACATTGTCAAGAGACGGCGGCTACTATGTTTCGATGTGCGGTCGGCCAGGAAACAACGGTTCAATAACGGCTTGCACGCCTCAGACGACCGACATGTACGACGGCCTTCTCGTGAAATTGGACGGCAACGGGCAGGTGCTATGGAACCGCTGCTATGCAGGAAGCGAGGACGACCAAATCTATCAGGCTCTCGAACTGGATGACGGGTTACTGTTGCTCTGCGATACGCAATCGGATGACCGTGATGCCGAAGGTGCGGGGTATCATTTAGGTTATCCTCATGGCGATGAGTTTTACGGAAAGACCTGCGACATCTGGCTGATAAAGACAGATTTTGATGGCAACATCATCTGGAGCAAGTGCTATGGCGGCACGGGACACGAGTTTCCGCTCAAGGTGTTTCAGAACGAGGATGGCGGCTTCACCGTGTTTGGCACAACACAATCGCTTGACGGCGATGTGGCAAGCACAAGCAACATGCACCCGCATCAACCTGAAGTTGGCCAGAAGATATGGGTGTTCCGCATAGATGCAGGGGGAAATATGCTTTGGGAAAGGGCCATAGGACACTATGGAAATACGCCGATTTATTTAGGAGATGTCATAAAACACGATGATGTCACTTATACATTGGCTGCCACTTCTCCGGGGTCTTCTTCAACTAACACTCTTTATAATGGAGATTTGAACTGCTCAAATAGTGAGTTTTGCGGATATAATAACTACTGGGTCCTCCACATCACCGACATCTTCAACTACGACGACCCGACAGGCATAGAGGAACAGCCAAAGGTGGTGCCGCTGCAAATGAAGGTACATCCTAATCCTGCCACCACTTGGGCGGCCATAGAATATACGCTGCCCAACGGCAATGCCAAAGCGGAGCTTTCCGTTTTCAATGCCATGGGCATAAAAGTGAAGCAGGTTGAATTGGATGGGAATCAAGGGCAAAAGGTTCTTGATTTGCGCGGTTTGGCACCTGGGGTGTATTTCTTTACCCTTTATTGCGACGGCATAAAGAAGTTGGAAAAACTGGTGGTGGTGCGCTAATGATTAGTCAAGTCGTATCCTCGCATCCCCGCGACCTCGAAATCCAAATTGAAATTTAATTATGCTCACTTACTTACAAACTTTTTATTAATTTTGCAGCCTGAGAAAACATCACGTTATGAAATACCCGATCGGAACCCAGACGTTCAGCAAAATCATCGAAGAGGGCATGG
>NZ_JBADWU010000123.1:0-13267 GCF_056203535.1 Candidatus Limimorpha sp.
AGGAAACAGACGAAAAATCCGGCCGAAATGACCGGAATGAGATATAAAAACGTAAATCTGATGAGCCAAACGCAGAAAACGGATGGAACCAGTCGCTGCTTCGCTCAAATTGAAAACATTAAACGACAATCCCTAATTAACCAAATCATTTTTGAGCCATGAGTTGGAAAAACAAGTTCATCTAACAACACGAAAAAAAGGAAAAGGTGCTTGCGGAACAATGGTGTAGCAACTGTATTTTCCGCAAAGCACCCAATACGTAACGCCGTCCTCACCAACACCTTGTGCGTATTGTTTAAGGCAGCCTTTCGGCTGCAAAGACAGACATTCTTTTCATAACAGGATGTTATATGTAATAAGAAAATCCGGCAATGGAAAAAATTGCCATTAAAAACTAACAAATTAAATTTCAATAAAATGAATCACAAACACACAACACTTTTAGCCGCCATCGTACTGATGGGACTGACAATCTTTGCTTCATGCAAGAAAGACAACGAAACAAAGGCTCCCGAAGCCAAGGCTCCTCAATGCGCCACCATCACTCGCCCTAGGCAGATTGACGACATGAACGCCTATTTGAAAGATTTCAAGCAACGTATTCTGTCGCCAACCAAAGGAGATGATGCGGAGCTTTCTCTTGAGGAGGCCTCGTGGCATCTGTCCAGTCTGGCCAATTACGACTTCGCTAATGCCAATGTGGAATTTGACGATATTCGCAAAGAGACACTAACCGCCCGCGTGCCCGTCTTTGCGGGAAAAGTTGCGTTGTCTGACCTTGGAACGGCTTACGCAGAAATAGCTGATGACATCGACAATCTGTATAACAACCTCAATCTTGACAACAAGCACTTCCGCTTTATCAATTCTTCTATTTCGGAAGAGGGGGAAATCACGGTTTCGCTCATGGTAACTTATAATGATGATTATCATTGTTGGTCACCAAATGATTCCGTTTACTGTGATATGTATTTTTCATCCAATATTGATTACCCTGCTTTCGATTTTGGCATGACAGAATTAGAAAGGGTTCTGAACATCATAGAAAGCAAGAACACAGACCCAAGTCTGGGACGGCTTTATTTCACCATCACAAGAGTAGAATATCCTCTTTTCGTGAACTACATTGACCCTTACGGTTCCCCTAATTTCATAAATTCCAGGATATATTGCACGAATGCAAGTTTCAATGAGGACATCTGCAAAGATATGTGCTATTACTTGTGCTCATACCTTGAACTGGGCCGCTCACTTAGACAGGTTGACGCACAGCATACAGAGGACATCATTTGTTGGAGTATAAATCCAGCTATTTATAATCACGACCCATTCCACAGCGTTTCTGATGGCATTTCTGCTACGCAAACAGCCTACCATGAAATAAAAATCTCGTTTGGCCTTCCTGTAGCTAATCCTGGACACGGATTCGACTACTAACTGCAATTGGTTTTGTTCTTTAGGCCGATGTTTTTCGGCCTAAAGAACTTTTGTCTCTTTCTAAACCAGAAAATATAATATAATGAAAAATCACATTACCATTCTTGCCGCACTCCTTCTCCTGTGTGTTGGAGTGCAAGCCCAGACCTGCGACTCGCTATGCCACCGCAGCGTCGGGTGGTACGACATCGACTTGCGCAACATGATTGCGATGCGCGACGGAAGCATCCTCGCCAATGTCCAATTGCATGAGATTGACGAAGAAGGCAACTATTTGGCCGACAAGGGAAACCGTCTGTTGAAGATTGCAAGGAACAACGGACTTTCCGTTGTGGATTCCGTTTTTGTTGAAGACGACGATATGTATAATTTTCTCCTTGCAGAAAATCCTCTTGCAGACGACTACGTGTTTGCCAAGATGTACAACGACTACGATTTGAATCAAACCTTCCTGCGCATCTCTTTCTTCGACGAAAACCTTGACTTCCACCCAGAAAAGGAAGTTACGGTACACATTTCCGACAGCCTCCAGATTAACAATTTCCTGAATCCTTTCATGGACTCCCACGGAGACATCATGTATTTATATGAACTGAGGGGCGACACCAATTTCTATTTCATCCGGGTCGGTCTCGACGGCACGGTGAAGTGCAGGGCCAGGTATCCGTATTCCGAAATGCCAGGCAATTTGGGAGGCTATTATTTCAATGTGTTCAACGAATCACCTTTGGAATATGTGGTTTGCCTTAAAGACTATGACGGTCACGCTTATCATGGCAACAATTACGTGATGGACACCTTGTTCAACATCAAGGAATATTTCAGCCCGTCCGATAATTATCCGAATTCATGGTGGGAAATCAGCTCTTGGATGAAAATGATGGAATGGGAAGACGGCTTGTTTCTGTATGCAGACCGATTCAGTAGCATCAATCCAAATTCAAAAGGCAACTGCATAGCGGGCATCAAACACGGCAGCCATGAGGTGACCTGCGCGATCAGGTTCAAGAGCATACCATACATTGAGCACCTAGGATGCGGCTTTCCTATCGGTTTGGAGAAAGCCTACGATGGATACACCTATTTTGCCTACAACACACAAGATTGGGTTGGAGCCTCAATGGGAAACCCAGGCTATGTATCTGTTGTGAAAATAGACGGCAACCTCAATATCGTCTGGCAGCGTTTCTGCCTTGAGCCGTACCTTCCGGTTCACGAAGGGAAGCGTATGGCCTTGCTCGACGATGGCGGCATTGCCATTGGAGGAATATATTCTGGCTACCGCGATGCCGAAGGCAATCTCAACCCGCCTACACTGTATTTTCTTTCCTTCACCGACGAAGGCTGGTGTACTCCCGAAATGGAGCAATACATCCGCCCCTACCTCATCTATCCAAACCCCATGAAAGACAAACTTTCCATTCATTTTTCGCCCGATGTGAAACCTGAAAGCATTGAATTGTACGATATTTCAGGCCGCTGCGTTGCCCATTCGCGCACGGCGGAAATGGATGTTGCAAGCCTTCCAGCAGGGCAATATGTAGCAAGGATTACACTTGAAGGCGGAAAGGTTTATTCGGATAGGGCGGTGAAGGAATGAAAAACATTACAATCAAACACATTTTCGCGGCAACAGTGGCGGCTACCGCCCTGCTGCTGGCAGGATGCCGGCAAGAGAAACTCAAGCAGCCTTCCCCGCAAAAAGAGGTGGAAATCCAAAATTTGGCTCCAATAGACACGGCGGCAACGGACAAGGAGCATCACCATCGGATAGTGCTGATTAAGTCCACGCGCACGGATAGATATTCAGAAAAGTAAAGACGTAGTTTTCCTCAAAAAATCAAAAAAGGGAGTGACCAAAAAGCCAAAAAACGCTCTGGAGAATCGCGTATTTGACTTTGCTCTCGTATCCCTCTCCGAATATAAAAGTCTCGGAAACGACTTTTTGGTCACCCTCTTTTTTATTATACTCCTATCATTTCTTCTCAGGGTTGCCACCATTAGGCTTAGGATTTGTCGGTTTAGTGTTAGAAGGTTTTGTCGATGGCTTCTTCTTTTCGATTTCAGCTTTCTCTTTTTCCATTTTTTTCAGCTTATCTGCATCGCCGAGTTCCTTCTGCTTGGCAGCTTTTACCTTTACATAATATTTGTTTATCTTCTTGTTGATTTTCTTAGCAATCTTTGCCGCATTTCCCTGAGGTTCCGTAGGATAAGTGTCGTGTTGGTCGGCCCATTGCTGTTCGAAGGCAATCAGATCCTTGTTAAGTTGAATCCGATTCACCGAGCGATTGTTTTCAACGGCATTGATGGCGGCATCGAAAAACATGTTCCAGCGTTGACCATAGTAGCCTTTGACCAGTCCGCCCCACATACGGCAGGCGTAATCGTTTGACTCGTCGCTGCCCCAAGTGGTGAGAATGGTGCGGGCGTTTTTCTCGAAATAATCCTTTTCAGCAGCTGTCGTGCCCATGTTGCGGGCTGCATTAAGCCATCCGCCCAACAGCATCGAAGGCTGAGTTGAAAGCAAGGCATCGGCATCGTCGATAAGTTCATTGGCTTGCTTCTTTATTGCTTTCATTTGCTTTAAGTCCTTGGCGTTGTAGGCTTCAATGAATTGGTTGTAGATTTCTTCGAAATAGTTGGCCATCCATTGTGAATAGAACACAGCAAGGTCGTTATTGTAGCTATCGCGCTTCGACTTGGATTTCAGCAGGTTCTGGCAAGCAGCGAGCAAAGAGTCGTTGCTGAAAACAAATTCTTCCTTTTTCCTTCTTGAAACCGGTTTTGCTTTTTTGTCATTGTTTTTGATAGGGAAAGCAGGGCGTTCCATCAGTTTTGAATCTTTCACATCGTAGACCCAATTGGTATAGACGTTTTTGCTCAGCAACTGCCATGCGGCATCGGCATTTTCGTTTTCCTTGCCGAAACGTGTTGCCGACCAGTCTTTCATCCAGGCTTCAACATCTACGTCCTTTTGCCATACGCGCTCGAAAAGGAATTCATACATAACCGGATTACAATCAAGCGCTTCCAGAGTGGCGCCAATGCCTGTCAAATTGGAAATTGTTGTTCCTCTATTAATATCTTTCTGTTTCTGGCTGGCACTTTTCCCTACAGGTTTAGATTTGGTGTTAGGTTTGCCAGTTTGCTTGCCATTACCATTAGGTTTGCCAATTTGCATGTTGCTGGCGTCAGATGGGCTTGCGTTCAGGCCAAACAAACCGCTCATTTTTTCGTTCAGCAGATGAACGCTGCCCGACAATTTGGTGTTGCCTCCAAAGTTGCCCAAATAACACCAAATGAAAGGATAGCCGAAGAAATCGTTGGACTCATTATGGATTTCTGTATTTTCGCAGTAATAATCAAGCAGGATGAGATCTTCGCGATTTTCAACACCGCCTAAATATATCTTCATACGTTCGGTATTCCAAAGTGTGCTTTGTCGATAGAACATCCAGCCCGTCTGCACCCATTTGGCGCACGAATCGGCTTTTGACAGCGACTCATAAATGTTGTGAGATGTTTTCATGAGATAATCTTCCATCCAGCTTTGTGGGTCCATGTCGTTGAATGGATCGACGGCGTAAAGATGGTCTGAACCATAAAGTGCCGTTTGCTTTTCGATGAATTTCTGCTGGATTTGGGCGAAAAGCGGTTCGCTCGGGTCAAGGAAATAGGTGGATTGGAAACCGCGCCACGATGGATTTTTCTTGATTTTGATCGTGTTGTAGGCTTCGGCTATGTATTGCGGAACGTGTCCCGAAAAACCTGAAAGCACAGGCCTCATGTTGAGTTCGCGTTCGCGGGCCACAATCTTTTTCTGCAATTCCTTCTGACTGTTGATCCACGACATTGTCAAAGGGCCTTGGAAACCGTCAAGATTGCCCAAGCGATGCCAAGGCAGATGGGCGGGAGCAGCAAAATAACTGAGGATTTCCTGGTCGGTCATGCCGTAGTCTTTCCACACTTCGTACCAAACGGCTTCCTGGCCTGTTTGTGCAAGCGGCATGTTGATGCCGTTCAATGCCATCCAGTCGATGAGACGTTCCCATTCGTCCCAGCCCCACCATGGCATTGTGTAGCCGAAAGTGCTGTAATTGAGGAAGAAACGGTTGTCGACCAATGCTCTTTTGTAGATGGGTTTTTCACTTTCGACAGCAGGGAATTTCTTTGGCAGTTCGATAGGGTCGGCGGCATTCCACGAAACGTAAACGTGGGCGTAGTGGCGCAGATAATAGTTGAGGCCCATAGCCACCGAGTTGTCGCTATTGCCAATAATCTGGATTTTTCCTTCTTTACATTCAATGCGGAAAAAATCTTCCATTTTTTCCGGCTTGTCGTTTTTCTGAACGACTAATCCGATTTCAGATGCCCTGTCGCCCAAAATGCGTCTTGAAAGCTGCTGCACAGCCTGTTGTGCTTTTGCACTGCCTATCGTGAGGAATATCAGCGAAAGCAGCGCGGTCTTGATGAGATGGTTTTTCATATCAATACGGTTGTAATTTTCTGAATAAGAAACTGCAAAATTAGTGTTTTGTTGCAAATGAAAGGTAAACGGATGAAAAAAAACGACCCCGCCAACTCGTGACAAGGCCGAAAAAACAAATGTTAAGTAGGTAGTCAAAATTAAGCCGCAAAATGATTGGGTACGAGATTTCGGAACTTCGAGACACTGCAAGATGCGATTGTTGAGTTTGCCGAAGCATCGCATTTTTCTCACTCCCGACTTTTTTCATTCCTTCTTACTGATTTCTGTTTCCAAAAAATCCCGTACCTTTGCGCCATGGCGAAAAATAAATATTACGTTGTTTGGAGAGGCAGAAAACCAGGCATTTACAATGATTGGGAAACTTGTAAAAAGGAGATAATATGTTCAAAAGGAGCTTTATATAAAGGTTTCCCCGATTTGCAAAGTGCAGAGGCTGCTTTCAAAATGGGTTATGAGGCTTATCGGAATGCTGCTCCCGTCGACAAAGTTCAGGCTTGCAGCTGTTCTGAAAAACCTATCAGTCGGGCTTTCGCAGTTGATGCAGCTTGCTCAGGCAATCCGGGATTAATGGAATACAGAGGCGTGTTCATCGAAACGGGAGCCGAAATTTTCAGGAGTCCGGTTTTTGAAAACGGCACAAACAACATCGGTGAGTTTTTGGCCATCGTTCATGCCTTGGCTTATCAGAAAAAAAACGGCATGAATTTCCCGATTTACAGCGATTCCGTCAATGCACAGATTTGGATTAGACAAAAGAAATGTAAGACCAAACTGCAACCCAACAGCAAAAACGCTTATCTTTTTGAATTGATTCAAAGGGCTGAAAACTGGCTGGCTAACAACACAGTAGACATTCCCATCATCAAATGGCGCACAGAGGTTTGGGGCGAAATTCCTGCTGATTTCGGAAGAAAATAATCGAATCGGGGAACTTGTGTGAACGCAAATTTCCGTAAATGACAATTATCGGAATAAGCAACTATTCATAATTAATCAGCAAAAACACCTTCTCATTTCTACAGGCTCAATGAGCTGTAAATCAGCTTGCTGAGCATCGCTCCCTGAGCGTGTCGAAGGGGCGAAGCATTGTGTCTTTTATGTAAATTTTATAGTTTGAGACGTGATGAATCGCGTCTCTACGGAAAAAGGCGACCGTAAGGCCGCCTTTCCCATATCATATTGAGTTGATGATCAACCTACGCTGCAACCTGAAGCCACAACCTGGCTTGGGGTGAGCAGCACCAGACGTCCGTCCTTGTCCTCGGCGGAAAGAATCATGCCTTCGCTAACCACGCCTTTCAGTTTGCGAGGCTCAAAATTGGCCACAAAGCAAACCTGCTTGCCGACCAATTCTTCAGGATTCGGATAGTATTTGGCAATGCCTGAGACGATGGTGCGTTTGTTCATGCCGTCGTCGATGAGGAATTGCAGCAGCTTGTCGGCCTTTGGCACCTTGCAACATTCCAAAACGGTGCCTACGCGGACATCAACTTTCATATAATCGTCGAAACTGACGGTCTGTTTCACTTCGGCAGGCTTCCAAGCGTTCAGTTGGTTGGCTTTCTTGGTGTCTTCCAGTTTCTTCAGTTGGGCTTCCACCACGCTGTCTTCAATCTTTTCGAACAGCAGTTCTGGCTGGTTGAGCATCTTGCCGGCTTCAAGCAAAACGGTTGTCTTGGCATCATTCCATTGTTTGCCCTCCAAACCAATCATCTTTTGCAACTTATGTGCGCTGAATGGCAGGAAAGGTTCTGATAGTATTGATAACTTTGCTACAATCTGCAATGATAGAGCAATTACCACTTTGAATCTAGATTGATCACTTTGATATTTTTTCCAAGGTTCTTCTTCTGTTAAATACTGATTTCCAAGCCGAGCCAAATTCATTAATTCTGATAATGCTTCTCTGAATTTAAAGTTTTCAATTAGATTACCTATTCGGTCAGGATATTCATTCATTCTATTGATGATGTTTTCATCTTTTTGTGATCGTTTGTCTCCTTGAAAAACTTCTATAGATGCAATGTGTTTTAAGTTTGACTCAGTAATATTTTTTGGTAGTTCTGGAACCCTTCCGTTGCAATATTTATCTGTAAGAACCAATACACGGTTGACGAAATTGCCGAAAATGGCAAGCAATTCGTTGTTATTGCGGTTTTGGAAGTCTTTCCAAGTGAAGTTGTTATCCTTGGTTTCAGGGGCATTTGCCGTAAGGACGTAACGCAAAACATCCTGTTTTCCAGGGAATTCCTCAAGATATTCGTGCAGCCACACGGCCCAGTTGCGGGAGGTGGAAATCTTATCGTCTTCAAGGTTCAGGAACTCGTTGGCAGGCACGTTTTCAGGCACGATGAAACCATCGCCGTAAGCCTTCAACATGCAAGGGAAGATGATGCAGTGGAAAACGATGTTGTCTTTGCCGATGAAATGCACCATTTTGGTGTCTTCGTCTTTCCACCATTTTTCCCAGTCATCGCCTCTTTGCTGGCAGATTTCCTTGGTGTTGGAAATGTAGCCGATAGGCGCATCAAACCAAACGTAAAGCACCTTGCCATCGGCACCTTGAATCGGAACGGGAACGCCCCAATCCAAGTCGCGGGTAACGGCGCGAGGCTGCAAACCGCTGTCCAACCAGCTCTTTACCTGGCCGTAAACGTTGGTCTTCCATTCCTTGTGGCCTTCCAGAATCCACTCGCGGAGCCAAGGTTCGTATTGGTCGAGAGGCAGATACCAGTGTTTGGTCATCTTCTTCACCAAAGCGGCACCGCTGAGTTGCGAATGAGGATTGATCAGTTCGTTTGGACTCAATGAACTGCCGCATTTTTCGCACTGGTCGCCGTAAGCACCTTCGGTACCGCATTTCGGGCAAGTGCCGACGATATATCTGTCGGACAGGAATTTCTGGCGTTCAGGGTCGAAATATTGTTCGCTTTCCTGTTCGATGAATTTGCCTTCCTTATAGAGTTTCTCGAAAAATTCCGAAGCCGTTTCATGATGCATTGCCGAAGAGGTGCGTGAGTAAATGTCGTAGCTCATGCCCAGTTCTTCGAACGATTTCTTGATGATGCCATGATAACGGTCGACGATGTCCTGAGGCGTGCAGCCTTCCTTTTCGGCCTTGATGGTAATCGGCACGCCGTGTTCGTCGGAACCACCGACAAACATGACTTCTTCGCCGCACATTCGGAGATAACGGACGTAAGTGTCGGCAGGAATATAAACGCCGGCAAGGTGACCGATGTGAACTGGACCGTTTGCATAAGGCAAAGCTGTGGTTACTAAGTAACGCTTAAAATGTTTGTTTGTTGATTCCATATTTCTGATATATTTAAAAAGCGGTTGCAAAAATAGTTGAAAAATGCGGATTTTTGTTTGCTAAGCACTGAATTATTTGAAAAATCATTCTGAAAAATAAACAATCAAAGTCAAATTCTTTATTTTTGCCAATAAATTTACAACTATGGCTGAAGCAAATGTTTTATGCTGCACGGATGAACACAAAGGCCTGCGTTACAAGGGTTTCTCCTTGGTTTTCATGCAGACTTTCGTGGTGCCTTACGGCTTTGAGTTCGATATTGAAAAAGCTGTTGGAACGGGTCTTTTTGAACGCATTGAAAAAGACATCGATTCGCAGATTTTCGTCTTGCCGCCCAACCAGAAGAGCATCGCCCGTTTCAAGTTGCAGGGTTTCCACATGGACATCAAGCTCGATGATCCGTATGTGGTTCATCTTGAGGGCGATATGTATGTCGAGATGTCGCTTTTCTTCAATAAGACCGTCTCCTTGACGTATCGTCTGGTGAACGACGGAAAGGCTTTCAGAAGCGACAATTTGCTGACCACCGACCATCTCATAGCTTTGGCGGCACTCAATATGGGCGCAGAACACTGGAGCATGAATGACGACGACAGCGACGGCACAAATATCAACTTAGAACTGAAAAGTGTTGATGTCTCCGACCTTCAGGTCTTGGAGGACGGGACGCCTTGTCCCGACAATCGTCAGACCATCGATTTGGAGGGGGCGACAAATACTTTTGAGCTGGTCTGCCAGCGTTATAAGAACCTTGTGCTTCAGCATTGCCTCAGTGCTGTCAGCAGCCACAAGCGCGGCAAATTCAAGGTGGAGCCAATGCGCGACCTGAATTACGTGATGGTAGACATTTGGGAGGATTTGCAGCATTACGACGGCACTTTCCAAAACCTCGGTTATGACGAAGCAGGCATCATCAGCCACATTTATGAGCATCACAAAAAGGAATTGGTCGGATTGATGACTTCCTATCCTGGCGAATGGCCTTTTCGCACGGAAGAGTCGTATGAAGATGTCTGCGGCTGCAACATCGCCATCGACACCGACGACTTGGTCTTGGTCAATCAAAACATGTGCGTGGTGTTTGGCACTTACGGCTTGCGCAGTGCCGATGCGCCGACCGACTGGGCGGAACATCTTGCCGAGCGTTCGCATTATCACGTTTCGTGGCCTGAATATCTCTTGATTTTGGAAATGATTTTGGCGAAGAAATTCACTATAGGCTATGTGAATCAGCGGCTTGTAGATTTCACCTTGACCGATTCCGAGGATGTCGACCCGCAAGAAATCATCGCTGCCAATTCAAGAATCAGCATCGAGATGACGAATTTGCTGCTGCAACTCGATGCCGTCAAATATTCGAAATTCGTCTCTCACAAAATCATGTTCGACCGCACGGTGAAACGCCTTGAACTCGATGAGGATATGGAGAAACTGGAAAACATCATGAACCGCGTCAATGACTCGATGCACAACCTGAGCGAGTACAAATCGATGAAGCAAAGCAACACACTGAACATCGTATTAGGCTTGATATCAGCGGTTTCGCTTCTCGAAATATTGTTCCAGCCTATCGAGTTGCCTTTCATCAGTCTGGCCGCTGGCGAAAACCAGTCGGAGCACATGGCCAATGGCCTGATATGGTTTTCCGCCATCCTGATGGTTCTTGCCTTGTTCCTTTCGGTAGTGCTCATCGGCAAGGACTTTTTCCGTTCCTTATTCAAACGCAAGAGAAAATGAAAACATCGAATTATACGATAAGAGAAGCAGTTATGGCTGATGCGGAAAGGCTTCAAGAGGCTTTCCTCGGTCATATCAATGCGCATACCGAATACATTTCGCATGGTGAAATACAAATGGGTGTTGGCGTGGCCGTTCATACCGAGGATGGTAAATTTGCCGGTCGGCCTTCGCCAAATGCTGCCGAAATGTGGCACAAATACATCACCGAACATTTGGCTTCGGATGATGCCGCAGTTTTTGTAGCGGAAAACGCAGAAAGACAACTGCTTGGTTTTTCCGTCATTGATATTGAAGAAGATGGCGCCGAGCCGTTTGGCATGTTGTGCGATTTGCTCGTTTTGTCCGAAAACCGTTCGCAAGGCATCGGCACCGCCTTGATGCAGCGCGATTTTGCCTGGTTCAAGGAAAAAGGCATAAAAGACATTTATCTTGAATCGGGACGCGAGAACCATTCGGCTCATGCTTTCTTCGAACATCATGGTTTTGAACATGTTTCGAATATTTACAAGCTGAATTAGGCTTGGTTTCTTGACATGTCCAATAATCAAATATCATATAGAGACGCGCCATGGCGCGTCTCTATTTTATCATGCCTCAAACGAAACCAGCTAAACGAAACACGATAAATCTTGAGGGCACTTAAAAGCTTCGTTTTTACCAAATATTTAAAAATCACAAATCATTTTCCCATCAAAAATTCCACTACGCTGTTCCAATCAGGAAACCTTTCCGTTCCGAATTGAATTAGGTGATTCCCGAAAGCGTCAGCACCATTCTTGGTTCTATCATCGATGAGGTAGGCACCCTCACGATGGCAAAGGTCTTTGTGATGTGACAAAATCAAACGTTTGTAAAACACATCACCGAAATATTTTTGAACCCAAATCAACTTATCGCTCCATGCTGACGGATTTTTCCATGGCGACGTAGAAAGAATATAAATGTCATATTTTTCATTGAGTTTACGTATAGACTCTATCGCACCTGACACAGGTTCCATCAACGAAAAAATTCCTGGAATACAATCATATTCGGAATCAGTGACTTCAAAATAGCCATTCTTATTTTGCACCCTTTTCTCATATTTTGCCCGTTCTTCTACTGGCACTTTGGCTAGTCCTGAACCAAAGTCAACAAGGACATTATCCATGTCAACGAATAATAATGTTTTGTTTTGTGTGTTCATCTTTCGAAAATCCATTAATAAATGAATAGGATTCTATAAGTAGATATGTGACATAATCAGTTGCAAATATTATAAAAATACTGAAACCAATTGAAAGAAAGTGAAATTATTTCTTTATTGAACATTCTGGATTACATATAATGCTTCAATCTATTACTGTGTAAATGCCAATAATACGTTGCAGAAACAAAAGAAACAAAGATTCTTCATTTCAAAATTTGCAATCCAATATATCAGCGAATTGTCGTATTATTGCAGCCGTAAAATTTAGTTTTTATGAAACGCACATGTATTCTTGTTTTTTTTGCGCTTTGCTTGATACCTTTCCAGCAAACGGAAGGCCAAACCATTGGTAAATTCAGCACTTATTACGACCAGCGCGAACTGTTGTTTGAGACCTTGCCGACTTCGCACCGCGACATCATTTTCTTAGGCAACAGCATCACCGATGGCGGCGAATGGAGCGAGATTTTTCAGAACAGACATTGCAAAAACCGCGGCATCAGCGGCGATGTGTGCGATGGCGTGCTCAACCGCCTGGCAACCATCACCAAAGGCCAGCCCGCAAAGGTTTTCCTGATGATTGGCATCAACGATTTGGGCCGTGGCGGCAATCCCGACACCGTGGCGGCAAAAACACGGCAAATCGTCAGAAGAATCAAGGCGGATTCTCCGCGCACTAAAATTTTCATTCAGAGCGTTTTGCCCGTCAACGACCATTACGGCATGTTTGAAGGCCACACGGCACGTTGGAAAGACATTCCCGTAACCAATGCTTTGTTGCAGCAAATCGCTGAGGAAGAAAACGTTACTTACATAGATTTGTTTTCGTTTTTCGCCAATGCAGAAGGCAAAATGAACCTTGACTATACAAATGACGGCCTACATCTGACGGGAAAAGGCTACCAAGTTTGGCGTGATGCTGTAAAACGATATTTTTAAATTTTAATTTTAAATCCTTAGTACATGACAAAAATTTCAAGAAGAGCAAAAAAACGGAAAAATCCGGTGTTTTTTTAGTTAAAACACTTGCATAATATCTTGGAAATCAGTAACTTTGAAGAAAATTTCCTATGTTTTCCATAGCTACTGATTCCAA
>NZ_JBADWU010000124.1:0-17621 GCF_056203535.1 Candidatus Limimorpha sp.
CTGGCAATCCGGTTTTCTCCGTATCCCTCTTCATAGTGGAGGCGGATGACTTCCTTGAAGTACTTTTGCTGTTTCTCTGTGTGTAACTGATACATCCTTGACTCTTGTCTTTTTGAGTCAACCTTTTTCAGGGTAAGACAATAATACCTATGAAAAAATGAAAAGATTATGATTGCAGTATTGATGAATAGCCTCAATGAGACGAAATTTCTGCTTGGTCAAGACATTCTGTTTGGGTTGCTGGCTACGTCTAATGCCAATTTGTGAAAAAAAGCTCCTGCTCCGCCCCATCCGTAACGATGCATACCGCTTATCTTTGCCGGCGGAAAGCATAAGAAACGGTATTTTTAGGACTGCCATCTGTCTGCTTTCCAAAAAAAATAACATCAAAAAATTCAATCAATGGTTTGTAAAACAATTAAAATGTTCGAAAAGACGGAACGAAAGTCTGTCGCAAAAGAACCTTCTATAGACGAAAAGGTACTGGAATTTGCCGAAACATACGCAAAAAAGGCACTTTGTGCGTTTAAATCCGAAAATTTCAATCCGAAGACATACTATGTCCCCGGATGCTACGTCACATTGCGGAAAATCGAGCCGGGAGGCGATTCGCGCGGCGACTATGACTCGAAGAAAAAGAGAATCATCATCAATTGGGACAGCACGAGCGAGAAAGCCTCGAAAATAATCCTATACCACGAATGTTTCCACTATGCCGACGATTGGCTGAAAGGTTTTGGAGTCAACATTAGGTTGTACAAGAAGATGCTCAAGGTAAGTGATAAGTCTGTTGACAAATTCACAAGCCTAGGCATCATGCCTTCCGACCTTTCCGATGAAGACCTGCTAAGGTACGCTTTCTATGAACTAATGCCGCTTGAAGCCAAAGCCTACCTGTTCGCCTATTACATGAACGGTTATGGGATCGAAAGCAAATACATCAACCGACTTAGGGAACTGTCTGAAATTCACGACAGACTGTACGAAATGCCTTCCGAGACATATAGGGAAGCATGGAACTCTTTTTCAGGTCTGTTCAGGCATATCAACAAAAAGGATGCTGATGCCTTGCGTTCCTATGTCCTCAAGGCTTCTTCTGCACTTGGCTCTTGCTATGAGAAAAGAGCCAAAAGACATTATGTACTGAAGCAGATGGAATCGTTGGACAACTCCATCTATCATGTGCTTGGCATAGACTAAATCCCTATCATTCCAAAAACGAGTAGCTGATCATATTTAGATTACTTTTACAGCGCAACGATTTGACATGCTCATACATTTATCAACACTTTTTCATTTTGTTGATAACTTTCGGCACAAAACGGCAATAATCCGAACTATTTTGCGTACTTTTGTAGGCTTAAAATTAGAATAGGAACAGAAACAATATATGGGTAAGATTATCGCAATAGCAAACCAAAAAGGCGGTGTGGGAAAGACCACAACGGCCATCAATCTTTCGGCAAGTTTAGCCGTACTCGAGCACAAGACGCTGCTCATCGACGCTGACCCTCAGGCCAATGCGACTTCGGGCGTCGGCTTCGACCCAAAGACAGTAGAAACAAGCATCTACGAATGTATCATCGACGGCGTCGACCCGCGCACCATCATCACCGAGACCGAAACGCCGAATCTTTATCTTCTGCCCGCCCACATCGATTTGGTCGGCGCCGAAATCGAAATGATCAACATGGCGGAACGCGAACAGATGATGAAAAAAGCCTTGGCCGACATCAAAAACGATTACGAGTTCATCATCATCGACTGTTCGCCTTCGCTTGGCCTCGTGACAGTTAACTCGCTCACGGCTGCCGATTCGGTCATCATTCCCGTGCAGTGCGAATATTTCGCCTTGGAAGGCCTCGGCAAACTGCTCAACACCATTAAGATAGTGCAAAACCGCCTCAATCCCGACCTTGACATCGAAGGCATCCTGCTGACCATGTTCGACACACGTCTGCGCCTTTCAAAGCAAGTCGTCGAAGAAGTAAAAATGCACTTCCAGGACATGGTTTTCGACACCATCATCAACCGCAACACGCGTTTGGGCGAAGCACCGAGTTTTGGCAAGACCATCATCATGCACGATGCCGCCAGCATTGGCGCCATCAACTACCTGAACCTTGCCCGCGAAATACTTGACAAAAACAACATTGGAACCAAAAACTAACGCATCATGTCAGATAAAAACAGAAAAGCCATGGGCCGCGGCCTCGACGCCATTTTGGGAAGTCCCGAAACAGACATCACAAGTAAAGACATATCAGGCAATTACGTTGTAGGTGCCGTTGCCGAAATCGACATCAACCTCATCGAGACCAACCCTTTTCAGCCAAGAACGGAATTCGACGAAACAGCCTTGAACGAATTGGCTGCCTCCATCAAGGAACAAGGTGTCATTCAGCCCGTTACCGTCCGCAAACTTGGCTACAACAAATATCAGCTCATTTCCGGTGAACGCCGTTTGAGGGCATCGAAACTGGCCGGATTGTCGAAGATTCCTGTTTTCATCCGCGTAGCCAACGACGAGCAGATGCTTGAACTCGCCCTCATCGAAAACATTCACCGCGAGAACCTCAACGCCATCGAGGTTGCCATTTCCTACCAGCGTCTCATCGCCGAATGTAACATGACGCAGGAAGAAGTCAGCGAAAAGGTGGGCAAGAGCCGCAGCGCCGTCGCCAATTTCCTTCGCCTGCTGAAGTTGCCGCCAGAGGTGCAGATTGCCATCCGCGACGGCCACATCACGATGGGCCACGCCCGCGCCTTAATCAATATTGAGGACAAGGAACAGCAACTCAAGCTCTTGCAGAAAATCATTGAAGACGAACTGAGCGTGCGCGAGACCGAAGAAATGGCCGATAAGGCGAAAGAAACCAGCAAGGACAAAAAGGAAAAGAAACAGACCAATTTCCTGCCCGAAAACTTCAAGAGCAAAATCAAGACGCTGTCGCAAACGCTCAACACCAAGGTCAAGGTCAACCGCAGCCTGACGGGAAAAGGCAGCCTGGTCATCGACTTCAAGGACGAAGCCGAATTCGACCGCATCATGGAACTGTTCAACAGAAAATAAGACATGGTGAGGCGCATAATTTTACTTTTTGGTTTTGTTCTCCTGATCGGTATCCTCGACCTAAAGGCTCAAGTCAATGTTTCAGACACTGTAAATCAGCCTGAAACAGCAAAATTCATTATGTCACCAATGACAACTGTTGACAAACCCGATGAAACGACAGAAGTAAAAGTACCGAAAGCCAAGAAACCACATAATCCGAAGAAAGCCACCATCATGTCGGCATGTCTGCCTGGATTAGGACAGATTTACAACCGCAAATGGTGGAAAGTGCCAATTATTTATGCTGGAATTGGTGGCATTGGCTACAAGTCGTTGAGCAATCACCGAGAATACATCAGCTGCCTGAATGCCTACAAATACAAAAGCGACCCGGAAGGCTATTCCGGTCCGCTGACACAACATGAAAAAGACTTGGCGGAACGTTACGGAAAGGAACAGCTTCAGGCCTATAAGGAATCATACCGACATGATTTTGAATTATATACAATCATTCTTGCAGCTTGGTACGGCCTAAACATCATTGACGCCTGCGTTGATGGGCATCTCTATAATTACGACATTAGCGATGACTTGAGTTTCAGCATTGACCCGATGTTATCAACTGAGAGAGGATTCTACCCAAATGCACCGCTCGCGCAAGCCGGATTATCATTCAAACTGACTTTTTAAAATGAAAATAGCATTATTAGGATATGGAAAGATGGGACACGAAGTGGAAAAAGCCGCCATGCAACGCGGTCACCAAATCGTCGTTACCATCGACAACGGACAGGAATGGACGGAAAGATTTGAGCAACTGAAACAAGCCGATGTCGCCATCGATTTCAGTCAGCCCGACCAAGCCGCCGGCAACATTAGCCGCTGCTTCGATTTGCATCTGCCCGTAGTGGTCGGCACAACGGCATGGTACAATCATTTCGACGCCATCAGCAAACGCTGCGCCGATGAAAAACAAAGCCTGTTTTACGCACCGAATTTCAGCATCGGCATGAACATGATGTTCAAAATAAACAAGTTGATTGCCAAATTCGCCGAGACTTACAATTACCGGCTTTCGCTTTCCGAAACGCATCACATCCACAAATTCGACAAGCCCAGCGGCACCGCCGTAAAACTGGCCAACGACATCATTGCCGTCAATAACGACTACCAATCCTGGAGCCTTGACGCAAATGGTGAAGGCATCTTGCCCGTCACGGCCATCCGCGAAGGCGAAGTGAACGGCATTCACAGCGTGAAAGCACATTCCGAAGTCGACGAAATCACCTTGACACACGAGGCTTTCAGCCGTCAAGGTTTTGCCGTAGGCGCTTTGGTCGCCGCCGAATTCCTCATCGGGAAAACGGGCTGCTTCACCATGGACGATTTAATGCAAATCTAAATACGATAATCAGAAAACGCACGTTAAACAACAGATAAAACACTCAAAATCATGTCACTCATACTTTTCATATTTTTAGTTCCGCTGCTGTTCACCATCCCGATTGCCTTCTGCTGGAAGCAATTTGAAGCAGCCGGTCAGAAAGGCTATTACGCCCTTATCCCCTACTACAACATTTACGTTTTGCTGAAAATCATCGGCAAGCAGAAAAAGTTCTGGTGGTGGTTTTTCATCGTCTTCCCTTACATCAACATTTTCATGTTGTTCCTGATGCTCATTGAGTTAGGAAAATGTTTCGGCAAATTCAAGGTTTGGGAAGAAGGCATGGCCGCCATTCTGCCCTACGTGTTTTTCCCGATGATTGCCAAACAAGGCGCCACTTACAAAGACCCAGCCACCGACAACCGTCCGAAGAAATCGACAGCACGCGAATGGTTTGATGCCATCGTTTTCGCCGTGGTTGCCGCCATGATTATCAGGACATACGTCTTTGAGGCCTTCACCATCCCGACATCAAGTATGGAGAAATCACTTTGCGTCGGCGACTACCTCATTGTCAGTAAGATACATTTCGGTCCTAAAGGGCCTAACACACCACTTTCGTTCCCATTCGTCCACAACACCTTGCCGGGAAGCAAAACTGCGAAGTCGTATCTGGAATGGATTAAATTGCCATATCACCGCTATCCAGGCACCTCACACATAAAGCGTTACGACCCAATCGTATTCAATTATCCTGCCGGCGACACGGTTTGCGACATTTACCAGAGCAGCGTCAGTTATTATGACTTGGTCCGCGAATATGGCCGCGAGCGCGTTTGGAACGACCACGAGAATTTCGGCAAGGTCATTTCGCATCCCGTCGACAAGCGCGAAAACTACATCAAGCGTCTTATCGGTATGCCAGGCGACACGCTGCAAATCATCGATGGCGTCGTTTACATTGATGGCGAAATGAGTTACCAGCCTGAAAACATGCAACATAATTACAAGGTTGTTACCTCAGGCGGCGGCATCAACAAGAAGATTCTGGACAAATACAACATCACCGAAGGTTACGCCACAAACAAAGCCAACGAATTTGTCCTCAACATTAGCGAAAAAGTGGCCGAAGAACTGCGCAAACTGCCTTTCATCACCGAAGCAACGGAAATCATCACACCTGCGGGAGAGGGCACCAACTACGAACTGTTCCCGCATCGCCCAGACTTATATCCTTGGAATGTCGACAATTACGGCCCAATCGTGCTGCCAAAGAAAGGCGTCACCGTGGCTTTGAACACCGGAAATCTGCCGTTCTACGAGCGCGTCATCCACGCCTACGAGCTTCACGACCTGAAGGTTGAAGGCGACAAGATTTTCATCGATGGTCAACCAGCTGATTCCTACACCTTTGAAATGGATTACTATTGGATGATGGGCGACAACCGCCACAATTCCGCCGACTCGCGTTATTGGGGCTTTGTCCCTGAAAACCACATCGTTGGAAAGGCAGTATTCGTTTGGTTATCATTAGACAAGGAAAACGGCGGCATCCGTTGGAACAGGATGTTCAGAATACCTAAATAAGAATTTTTGCGTAATTTTGCCCATTCAATATAAGAGAAGAAAAAATGGCAACTGGTAAAAGAGAAAACACATTAAGGGAAAAACCTGCTGAAAAACCAGCAATTGAAGAAAAACCGATCATAGAGGAAATTCCGATTAAAGAAGAAAAAAAGTCCGAGGGGAAAAAGCAAAAAAAACCTCAGAAAGAGCCGAAAAGCAAGCCTCCAAAAGAGAAAAAGGAGAAAAAGCCATCGGAAGGCAGGGCAAGAATCATTATCGGGATTCTGCTTCTGTGCTTGGCAATTTTTCTTTTTGTCGCTTTCATTTCATATTTCGGCAGTTTCTTCAGCGGTCATCACCAAGAATTTGGCGCACAAGTCTTTAGCAAGGATTTGAACTTGGACAACCGCACGGGAAGCCTTGGCGCATGGCTCGCCCAGACACTCATCAAGGAATCGTTTGGCATTGGTGCGTTTTTCTTTGTTTACTTAGTTCTTGTCATTGCTTTCAAACTATTGGTCAACAGCAGAATAAGACTTTGGAGAGTATGGAAATACGCCCTGCTGTCATTAGTTTGGTTCCCATTGTTTTTTGCTTTCATTCCTGCTCCGAAATGTGCCATTTTCGGCGGCGCAACAGGTGCTTGGCTCAACACGAACCTCAGCAATTACATCGGCCGAGCAGGTGTCATTCTCGTACTCGTGTTCACTTTCCTGATTTTCGCCATTTATCAGTTCAACATCACTTTTGCCTATTTCCGCAAACTCAAGGAGCAAAGGGCGGCACGCAAGGCCGAAGCCGAAGCGAAAAAGGAAGCATTACATCAAGAAACTGAAAATCAGAATTCTATCGAAGAAAATCCTATCATTCCGAATAACAACGATTTTCATATTGAGGACGAAAACGAAGACGACCTTCCCCCTATCACATCCTACCGCAAAGAGCCTGAAATGGAAATCGTGCCTCCCGTTGCAGAAAACGAGCATCGGGAAAACGTTATCGTCCGCCCGCCAAAGGTTGAATTTGAAGTCGAACAGCCTAAGGATGAGGATGATGTCAACGAACCAGAGCCTGAGTTTACTATTAGGACCATCACTCATGAAGAGCAGGAAACCGCTCAAATCGTTGACATTCCATCGCCCGCAAAAGAGACGCCCGTTATCATTGAACAACCGAAAACGGAGCAACCCGAACCTGCCAGCGATGTCAAATTAGTCATCGAAAAAGCCGAAGAGGAAAAGACCGTTGAGCCTGTTCAGGAAAAAGAGCATCACACGGTCGACACTCCTTTCGACCCACATTATGAACTGCGCGACTTCCAATTTCCGACCTTAGACCTTTTGAAAGACTACGGCGGCAGGAAAAACGAAATCAACAGCGAGGAACTTGAAGCCAACAAGAACAAGATTGTGGAAACCCTTGGCAATTACGGCATTGCCATTGATAAGATTAAAGCCACTATCGGGCCAACCGTCACTTTGTACGAAATAGTTCCGGCAGCTGGTGTCAGAATCTCGAAAATTAAGAATTTGGAAGACGACATTGCCCTGAGTCTGGCCGCTTTGGGCATCCGTATCATCGCCCCGATTCCAGGCAAAGGCACCATCGGTATCGAAGTCCCGAACAGCAAGCCCGAAACGGTTCCTATGAAAAGCGTGCTGAGTTCGGAGAAATTCCAGACCTCGAAATACGCTCTTCCTTGCGCCATAGGCAAGACCATTTCCAACGAGACTTACGTCTTCGATTTGGCCAAAATGCCTCACATCCTGATGGCTGGTGCAACTGGTCAAGGTAAATCCGTCGGCTTGAACGCCATAGTCGCCTCTCTGCTTTACAGCAAGCACCCTTCTGAATTGAAATTCGTCATGGTCGACCCGAAAAAGGTTGAACTGACCTTATACAACCGCATCGAACGTCACTATTTAGCCAAACTGCCTGATTCTGAAGATGCCATCATCACCGATACTAAGAAAGTTGTGCGCACGCTCAACTCACTTTGCATCGAGATGGACCAGCGTTACGACCTGCTCAAGCAAGCCGAATGCCGCAACATTATCGAGTACAACGAAAAATTCAAGGCTCGCCGTCTGTTGCCAACCGAAGGCCACCGTTTCCTGCCTTACATTGTCTTGATTGTCGATGAATTCTGCGACCTCATTATGACGGCAGGCCGCGATGTTGAAGCACCGATTGCGCGTCTCGCACAATTGGCCCGCGCCATTGGCATTCACCTGATTATCGCTACACAACGTCCTTCGGTGAACGTCATCACTGGCTCCATCAAGGCCAATTTCCCGGCTCGTATCGCTTTCCGCGTCATTTCGTCCGTCGACTCAAAGACCATTCTCGATGCCACGGGTGCCAACCAACTCATCGGTAAAGGTGACATGCTTATCTCGACCGGCAACGATATGGTACGTCTGCAATGCGCATTCATCGACACACCTGAAGTGGAAGCCGTGACCGAGTTCATCGGTGCGCAACGCGGTTATCCAGAAGCATTCATGCTGCCTGAAGTGCCAGACGAGGAAAGCGATGGTGGTAACTTTGATGAAGACGACGGCGACCGCGACAGCCTCTTTGAAGAAGCCGCACATATCGTCGTGCAGACTCAGCAAGGCTCAACATCCATGATTCAACGCAAACTGAAACTCGGTTACAACCGCGCAGGCCGCATCATCGACCAACTGGAAGCTGCGGGCATTGTCGGCCCATTTGCAGGCAGTAAGACCCGTGAAGTAAAAGTTGCCAACGAAACAGCTTTGGAACAGATTTTGCGTGACCTTTATAACAGAGATAGCGGAATTTAATATGAAAAAGGCAACTACAATCATCGGAATCATTCTGACCTTTATGGTTGGCGCACTGCAAGCCCAAACCATGGCCAGTGAATTGGTCAAGAAAACCATCGATAAAATCAACAAGCACAAGAACGTTGAATTTGTCTTCGATTACGACATGAGCAACGAGACCATCGCCGTCACCGAAAGTGCTTCGGGAACTGCATACCTACAAGGCGATGCCTACAAATTGGAAGTCGAAGGTCAACAGATTATCTCCGACGGCAAAATCATGTGGACTTATCTTCCTGACAGTGAAGAAGTCATGGTCAGCAACCCAAGCGATGACGAAAACATCATCACGCCCATTAAACTGCTCACGACCTACGACAAGGACTACACCATGAAATACGGCAAGAGCAGCGAAAAAGGCATCAAAGTCGTTGAAATGAGCAACCCGAAAGGCGAATTCAGCAAAGTGACGCTGAAAATCAACGAGGCGAAACTCGAAATTGTCAGCGCCACCATCAGCAATCGCAGCGGCGATGCTTTCACTATCAAAATCAAGAAAACCGTTTTCGACCAGAATCTTGAAGCAAAATTCTTCACTTTCGACGAAAAGGCTCACCCGAAAGTTGATGTCATCGATATGCGCTAAATGGATTGGGTTGAAATCATAGCGGCAATCCTCGGATTGGTCGGCATCGGATTACAAATCAAGCAAAGCCATTGGTATTGGCTCACCTCCATACTGATGGTTTTGCTTTACATTTATGTATTCTACCAAGCCAAATTCTACGCTGACATGAGTTTCCAATTCTATTACCTCGCCGTCAGCATTTACGGCTGGTATCTTTGGCTGACCAAGCGCGAAAACAATGATAGCAAACTCACCGTCAACAAATTGACGAAAAAATCATTATCCCTCAGCATCATTGTTTCCGCAATTCTATTCGCACTCATTTATCTGATTCTGAAACGTTTCACCGACTCGCCCATACCCGCTGGCGACGCCTTCACTACCGCACTCAGCATTACCGCAACATGGCTTTTAGCAAAAAAATACATCGAGAACTGGATTTTCTGGATTATCGTCGATGCCGTTTCAACCATTCTTTACATTTACAAAGGCCTCTACCCTACTGCCGTCCTTTTCACGGCATTGACGGTTTTAGCTTTCGTCGGCTATTTCAAATGGAGAAAGGAGGGCTTGCAAAATGCTTAAAATAGCCATTCTCGGCCCCGAATCCACGGGCAAAACGATGCTTGCCGAACAACTTGCCGCACATTTTCACACCGATTTCGTCCCCGAATATTCAAGGGAGTATCTGAAAGATTTCCATGGAAAATACGGCATTAACGATGTGATTGCCATTGCAAAAGGGCAACAAAGAAGCATTGATGAAGCGACAAAAAGAGACAAAGAAATTCTTATTTCCGACACGGAAGCCATAGTGAACAAGGTGTGGTGCGAATACGTTTTCAACCAAACGCCAAAGGAAATCGAAGACCTTGTGCAAAAGCAAGATTTCGACCTTTACTTGCTTTGCGACACGGATTTGCAGTGGACATTCGATCCCTTGCGCGAAAATCCAGATTTGGAAGAACGAAAAACAATCTTCACCCTTTATCAGAAAATTTTGAATGAAATCTGCGCCAACTATTTCATCGTCAGCGGCAAAGGCGATTTCCGGTTAAGCCATGCCCTTGAAGCTATCGATAATTTTTGCAAAGGCGAAAGTGTTTTGCTTTTCAGATAAATATCCCTATTTTTGCAAATATTTTGCAAACTAACCATCAGCAACGGTGTTTAAAAAGATTCTCAATACTTTCGGAACAAAAATCGCAGCTGCAATCATCAACTTTCTGATTGCCGTCGTGCTTTCGCAAACCATAGGCGATGTGGGCAAAGGCACGCAATCCATCCTGCTGACCACCATCACCTTCATCTTGATTTTCTCCGAAATCGTCAGTGGCGAGAGCATCGTATTACTGACGCCGCGCCATACTTTCAAGCAGATTCTCATTCCATCTGCCCTTTGGTCAAGTTTGATTGCGGTTATCATGGGTTTTGCCATCGGGCAGTTTTATCCAGGTTTGAATGCCGATTTGGTCATTCACGTCGCCATTCTTTCGCTCATCTCCTCACTCAGCGGAATCAATTTCCGTTATCTGATTGGCAAAGAGGAAATCAAGAAAGCCAACTACAACACCCTTTTGCAGCCCGTCCTAATTATTTTCACTCTATTGATTTATTACGTCTTTCTGAAAAAGACTGACATATATGGTTATATCATAGCACTTTATGCTGCCTACTCAGGTTCTTTCCTGTTGGGTATTTGGATGCTACGTGATGAATATGCGAACTTGAAAATCGGTAAAAAAACCGACTATCAAGGTGTATTGAAAGATCTTTTCAAATACGGGTTTCTTAATCAGACAGGACATTTCGTCCAGTTTTTCAATCTTCGCTTGAGTTATTATCTCCTTGACAACTACATGGATAAGGGACGTGTAGGAGTTTTCTCAAATGCCGTCTCATTGGCCGAAGCCATTTGGATTATCAGCAACAGCATCGCTTTGGTGCAATATGCACACATCGCCAACACCGACGACCGCCGCTACGCGCAAATACTCACCCTCGACTTGACAAAAATCTGCCTCGCCATCTCCGCTTTGGCGGTTATTGTTTTGGCTCTTTTGCCTCCACAAGTCTACATCTTCGTGTTTGGCGACGAGTTTGGCGAAATGGCCAACATCATCCGAATTTTGGCGCCAGGCGTGCTGCTTTACTGCGTCTTCCTAATCTTAGGGCATTATTATTCCGGCATTGGCCGTTACCAAATGAACACCTTTGCCTCGCTTTGCGGCCTCGCCATCACTTTCGTCTTAGGCTTCACGTTGATTCCACGCCTCGATGTGGCCGGTGCTGCATTGACATCAACCATTTCCTATTCGGTCAACGCCATTTTCCTGTTCTGTTTCTTCCTTAAAGAATCCAATTTCAAATGGCGAGATTTCATCCTGACCAAAACGGAAGTAACCGATTATTTCTCTGAACTCAAAAATCAGTTTTTTAACAAAAGCTCTGAAAATGAATAAACTGCAAAAATTCGCAAAAGCCATCGGGCTGATTTGCCGTCATCCATACCTGCTCAATCTGGTCCTTCAAGACGAAGACACCAGCAAAGAAGAAGTCATACGCCGTCATGGTTTCGCCGATGGGCTGCCTGTAATTGAAATCAATCAATTGTTCCCTGATTTCAACGAAACGGCGACCCCTTACGCTTATCTTTCTGGGGCGACCATGCCCATCGACATTGCCTTGCTGAAAGCCTTGGCACGCAAATATCAGGTGCAAAACTATTTTGAAATCGGCACATGGCGCGGCGAAAGCGTGGCGAATGTAGCTGATATAGTTCCACATTGCGTCACTCTGAATTTACCTTTGAAAGACATCGTTGAACTAACTCATAATCAAGATTATGCTGACCTTCATTGCTTCTTCAGCAAATGTCTTAACAACGTACAGCAGATTTTCGGCAATTCCTTGGATTTTGATTTTTCAAAGCATTTTGGCCGATACGACATGGTTTTTGTTGATGGCGATCATCATTACGAAGCCGTGAAAAAAGATACACAAACAGCCTTCAGGCTTTTGAAAGATGACAAATCCATTATCGTGTGGCACGATTACGCACTTGACCCAGAGACCATTCGCTGGAACGTGCTTTCTGCCATCCTCGATGGTGCGCCAGCCGAAAAACGCGGACACATTTATCACATTTCCAACACTTTGTGCGCCGTTTACTTACCGGAAAGTTTCGAGACAAAAAAACTTGTCCCCTACGAAACACCAGCCAAATATTTTGAAGTAAACATTCACGCACACAGTTGCTAACCAATTACGCCATGAACATTCTGCATCTGTTAAGCTGGTTCCCGACACCCGATGACCCGACCTTGGGAAATTTCTGTTTGCGGCAAATCAACGCTTTGCCTGACGACTGCCACTCCGTCATTCTGTCCGTTTGCGACGGAAAAGACTTAAAACAATCATTTGAAATTCATGAAATCAAAGGGGAAAGGTACACGCACATTCAAATTGCCATCAGGCCGCCAAAAAACAATATTTTGCGCAAAATCAAGATGTTAAGGATGTATCAACATGGGTTACATTACATCAAAAAGAAGTACTTCTCCCCCGATTTTATACACTTGCACGTTACATTCCCTTTAGGACAGGTCGCTTTATTGTGGCACAGGCTTTTCGGCTATCCTTACGTCCTCACCGAACATTGGACCATTTATCAACCTCAGAACCAGCACATTCTGAGAGGCCGACTAAAGCGAAAAATCGTCAACATCGCCAACCATGCTTCAGTAATTTTGCCCGTCAGCCTCGACTTGCAGCGCAACATGGAACGCAACGGCATACACAATCAATTTCAAGTCGTCTACAACCTTGTCGACACAAAGACATTTACAATTGGAACACCAACTCAGAATGGCAAAAAAAGGATGCTTCACATCTCCACCTTGCGCGATGAAGCAAAGAATTTCAGCGGAATCTTGCGCGTCGTGGAAAAACTACGTAAACAACGAGAAGATTTTGAACTTCATGTCATTCACGATTACGAAGCACCTGAATTTAAGGCATTTGTAAAAGAACACGGCCTTAATGATTGTGTCATCTTCCATGGTAAAAAGAACTCAACAGAAGTTGCAGAAGCCTTTTCAAAAACCGATTTCTTTGTCCTTTTCTCCAATTTTGAAAATCTTCCTTGTGTCATCGTGGAAGCCTTCGCTTCAGGTGTGCCCGTCCTTTCCACTAACGTTGGCGGCATAGCTGAAATCGTCAATTCCGATCGTGGCATTTTAATCAATTCGGGTGATGAAGACGCTCTTTTGCAAGGCATGAACCAAATGCTCGACACCTACGGCAAATACAACCGTGAAGCCATACGACAATACGCACAGCAAACTTTTGCAAATGAAATAATTGGTAAACAAATCTATGAACAATACCAAAAAGTACTGCAAAATCACAGAAAGCCAAAATGTTAGCGGCAACTAAATGTAAGCTGAATTACAAATCGTTGGTTACAGAATTCTTCATGATTCCAATCTTGGAATTTTCGATGAAATCAATGATAAAGTCACGGTCTTCCGACTCCGGCAAATTTTCCTTAATGTATTGGACAGATTGGGAAACATTCATGCCCACACTATAAATCACCCGATAAACATCTTGAATGGCATTGATTCTTTCCCTTGAAAACCCTCTGCGCGACAAGCCAATGGAATTGACGCCCGCATAACAGACCGGATAGCTCGGTCCCGTCCTGACAAATGGCGGAATGTCCTTATTGACCATGGCACCGCCGGAAATCATGACATGCGCACCGATGCGGACAAACTGAGACACAGCCGATAAGCCGCCGAAAATCGCCCAATCACCCACAGTGATATGACCCGCCAAAGTAGCGGCATTCGCCATAATCACATTATCGCCCAAATAGCAATCGTGGGCAACATGAGTGAAAGCCATCAGCAGACAATTCTTTCCAACAACAGTTTTCCCACTTGCTATTGTTCCCTTGTTCACGGTAGCCGATTCGCGGATTGTGGTGCCGTCGCCAATATAGCAATATGTCTTTTCACCTTTGTATTTCAAATCCTGAGGGATAGCCGAAACGACTGCTCCCGGGAAAATCTTGCAATTCTTTCCGATTCTGGCTCCATCCATGATGGTGACATTGGGGCCAATCCATGTGCCTTCGCCAATTTCAACATCTTCGCCAATCCATGCGAAAGGCTCAATCTTCACATCCTCAGCAATTTTCGCATTCGGATGAATATATGCTAACGGTTGATTCATCTATTTTAATTATTATGAAATTGCAAAAATAGGAAAATATCCAATAGACGGCACAAAAAAAATCGGTCTCCGACTGAGACCGATTCCTTTTTACTCATTCATCAAATTAACCCAACAAAGTATGTTTGATTTTGCGGGCAAAAGCCGTATTGGAGAAATGTCCTGGTTTATAAGCTGTCACATGGCCTTTTATCGGTTTGCCGACCAAAGTCATATCGCCAATCACATCAAGCAATTTGTGGCGGGCTGGTTCGTTTTCAAAACTCAGTTCCACATTATTCAGTATGCCACATTCCTGAACCACAACCTTTGGCATCTTGAAAAATGCTGCGATATGATCCAACTCTTCACCGGAAATATTTTTGTCGACAAAGACAATGGCGTTGGTCAGATCGCCGCCTTTGATGAGATTACGGCTCAAAAGCGTTTCCAATTCATGAAGGAAAACGAAAGTACGGCACGGAGCTATTTCCTTTTCAAAATCCTTAATGTCGTGCAAGCAAGCCGACTGTTCATCAAGGACTTTCGTATTGTATTTCACAGCCACATCAACCATGAAAGTATCGCTTGGTTCGATGCTCAGTTCAATGCCCAAGACCTCGTTTTTATAGGAAATAGGTTCTTCTATCACGAGATAGTCACGGTCGGCATTTTGTTCAACGATTCCAGCCTTTCGGATGGCTTCGACAAACACACGGCTACTGCCATCCATGATAGGCATTTCCTCTACATCAATGTCTATCAGCACATTATCGACTCCCATACCTCTTAACGATGCGAGGACATGCTCAACGGTATATATCTTGACACCACCTTTTCCGAGAGTGGTGCCTCGTGAAGTATCAATTACATTGTCAACATCGGCTTCGATAATAGGCTGGCATTCCAAATCGATACGGCGGAAACGGATTCCCGTATTGACAGGAGCTGGATTGAAAGTCAACGTGCCTTGTTGACGAGTATGAAGACCAGTACCTTGAATACTGATTTTCTCTTTAAGTGTACACTGTTTTTCTGTCATAGAACTAAACTTGAAGCTCAAAAAAAGCGTGCAAAAATAGGTAAAAAAACATTTAAATCCACCAAAAAAGCACTTTAATGAAAAAGGGGGGGCACCATTTCGCACAAAAACGAGCTTGAAAGCCAATTATTTTTCATTCTCCAGCTGCGCCAGTTTCTTCTCCAACTCGTTGATTCTGTTCGACATTTCCTCCAACTGCTTGAAGCGTACCGACGAATGCAAGAACTGACGGTAAGGGATGGCCGGTGTTCCCATAAACGAAAGTCCTGGCTCCTTGATATTGCTCAGCACGCCTGATTGCGCACCGAAGCTCGTTCTGTCGGCAATATGCAGATGCCCGACGAAACCAGTCTGTCCGCCTACAATGCAGTTCTTTCCAATATGCGTGGAACCACTGACACCCGTCATGGCTGCCATAGCTGTGTTTTCACCAATTTCAACATTATGCGCCACCATGATGAGATTGTCTAACTTCACACCTTTATGAATATGTGTCGAACCCATCGTGGCCCTGTCAATCGTGGTGTTGGCGCCAATCTCAACATTATCATCGACAAGCACGTTTCCTACTTGCGGAATCTTATCATAATGTCCATCAGGCTGAGGAGCAAAACCGAAGCCATCGCCACCAAGGACCACGCCTGCATGAAGCGTGCAGTTTTTCCCGATGACCGTATTACGGTAGAGTTTTACGCCCGGATAAAGCGTCGTTCCATCGCCGATAACCGAGTTGTCGCCCACATAAACCTGAGGATAAATCTTCACGTTATTGCCAATCGTGACGTTTTCGCCGACAAAAGCAAATTCGCCGAGATAGATGTTTTCGCCACATTTTGCCGAGGCTGAGACAAAAGCCAGCGACGACACGCCCGTCTTTTCCTGAGAAATCTGGTCGTAAATCGCCAGCAACTTGGCAAACGACGCGTAAGCGTCAGGCACACGGATAAGCGTGGCCGAAATGGGAGCCTTCGCGACAAAACTGTCGTTCACAATCACCACCGACGATTTTGTGGTGTAAATGTACTGCGTGTATTTCGGATTGGCAAGGAAGCTCAACATTCCGGGAGCACCTTCTTCGATTTTTGCCACATTGCTGACTTCGGCATTCGGATTTCCTTCAACTTTGCCCGAAAGCAATTCGGCGATTTGAGAAGCAAGAAATTTCATTTCACATATTTTATTTGTTACTGACCATAGCGGGAAACCTCATCACGCATCAAAGCAAACGTTCAAAATCGCGTTTCAAGATGGCGACAGCCTGCTCCACGCTCGGATTGGGTAGAGCAACCAAAGTCTGTGCCAAAATCGGCACATCTTCATCCTTCAATTGCTCAAAAGTACTATTTATCTGATTTACAAGTTCTTCTTTTGCATTTTTCACGGCATTCCAAGTGGATTGCGAGACATACAGCTGCTGCGCAAGATTATGTTCAAATTCCTCGCGCACATTCTGCAAAAGCTGCAAATGGAAAGCATCTTTTTCGATGCCCGGTACATAAACGCGCTTCACCAGAACAGGCAGCTGCACGCGCTCTAAATAAAGCAGGAAACGCTCGTAGGCCTGCACTTTTAATGGCAGGATAATCTTCAAAGCGTTCATTTTCAATTCGACGGCTGGTCCACGTTGGGTTTCAGATTCTTTCATCTTCAAAAGCCGTAGCAAGATAAAGGTTGCGATGGCGGCAATTGTCACGCCCAAAACCAAAAGGATAATCAGCCAAGTGTTTGTCATTTTCTTTGAATTTGGGCGCAAACTTACAAAAAAGTTGCTTTGGGCGACTATTTTTCTTGTTTTCCTTAAATCCGCAACCGATCTGCAAGAGTAATGAGTTCCAAAGTAGCAGGCCGGGAAGATGCCTTCAGGCCGTAGGGAATGGCATTTAGGTGTTTCCGTTGCACAAAATCCCCTTACCCCACGATGCGTCTTGAGGCAA